>CAISUR010000001.1 GCA_903888655.1 uncultured Bacteroidota bacterium
GCTAACTTTAATAATTTAACGAATTTAAATATTAGTAATAATCAATTTACAACATTCATAGTTGATTTTCCTAGTTTAACAACATTTGATTATTTAGGCAATCCATTGACATCTTTAACATTTAATAGGTATTCTAACAATCCTATAAATGTTTCAAATTTGTCATTACTACAAACCTTAACTTTTAACAATCTAATTTCTGTTCCTTCTATAAATTTATCATTACTACCCAGTTTAAGTTCCTTGAAAGTTAACTATGCCACGATCCAAAATGATTTAGTTTTAGCAAACCTGCCAGCTTTAAATGCTATCGATTTTGAAAACCCTTCCAATAATTTAACATTGTCTAATAATTTGGGTTTTACGGAGCTCAACAATGGCACTTATATGAGCCCAGGGTATACCTATATTGTGGCAAATAATTTTCATGTAACAAACACATCATCAATAACTACTATTAATTTAACCTTTTTTAATGTTGTTAATTTTAGTATTGATACTATGCCAAATTTAACTTCGCTAAAATTTCCTGATGGTGACTCGCTTCAATCCATCTCATTAAATACATTGCCGCAACTGCAAACTTTAGAAATTGGAAGTACAAATCCTACATCAAATACAAACTGTATCAATGTAACGATTCAAAATTTTAATACTCTAAATTCAATAGTAATTGATTCTATTAATTTAGGAAATTTAGTTCTAAATACTTTACCTTCTTTAGTTACGTTTACTAATAATGGTAAAAGTTGTGACAACATTTCTTCTAGTTTTACATTAACAAATTTGCCATTGCTTTATAATGCAAAGTTATTAGACCCAAACTTATCTATTTTGAATATCAACAACTTAAATAGTTTGCATGATTTAGAAATTTACAGTCAACGTCTATCTTCTTTAAATTTAGATACATTGCCTCAATTATATAATTTTACCTATACGGTTAAAATGGCTTCCGCAAGTGTCGCTTTGCCTGTTTTAACGATACAAAACTTTCCAAGTTTACATTCGATATATTTAAGCAGACTTAATATTGGAGGAATAAGTTTAAGTAATTTACCAAATTTGTATAGTTTTATTTCAACAAACGACTATCCAAGCTCTTCATATTCACCACAAACTATAGATATTCCAATAAATAATTTGCCTAACTTATTTTATGTTCAACTAGATGAAATTAAAACTACAAATTTGTCTTTTTCTAATGTGCCAAGTTTAAATACATTGAAAATGAGAAAATCAACCATCGGGACTTCTTATACTTTTCAAAATTTATCTCTAGAGCAGGTATATATAAACAATATGGCTACTTTTAATAATATGTCATTTAATAACTTACCTAATTTCAAAAATTTAAATATTACCGATTGTTCTAAAATATATCAATTAAATTTAGGAAATACCACTACAACACTACAAACTTTTTTATTAACTTGTTCTGTTAGTATTTCTAGTTCATCAATTACAAGTTTGAATTTTACAAACTTTCCACAATTAAATTCATTAACGGCAAATTATAGATTAACAACTTTAACCCTAAATAATTTACCCAATTTAACCTTTTTAAACTGTTCAGGCAATCAACTTAATGCAATTCCCTTAACAAATTTTCCTTTATTGAATGAAGTGGTTTGTAGTGGTAACCAACCTACTAATTTATCGTCTACATTTAAATTTCCTTTAACGTTAAACCTACCACAATTAACTAAACTTAATGTAAATTATAACAATAATGTTTTAGCAAATTTAGATTTATCAAATTGTCCCATTTTAAATGAGTTGCATTATTTATTGTATAATTATACTTCTACAGGAAATATTCCCTATATAAATATGAGAAATGGAAATTCAAATTTTTCTATTTTTGAATCTAATCCGGTAGATAACATTTGTATAGATGATGATACCGAAAAAAATGTATTACAATCTTTAAATCCAAATCTAACAGGTACTGTTTTTACAAATTATTGTTCATTTAATCCAGCAGGCACTTTTTATACCATTCAAGGAACTAGTTTATTAGATAGTAATAATAATGGGTGTGACGCTAACGATATTCCATTTCCAATGATAAACTTAAATATTATAGCAGGAGGTATATCAAGTAGTTACTTTGCTAATAATTCAGGAGGATATTCATTGCCATTGCTAGCGGGTCAATATACTATTACACCTGCATTTGAAAATCCAACCTATTTTACGTTTTCACCGGCTACTATAAATGTTACTTTACCAACTACTACAAATCCATACATTCAAAACTTTTGTGTTTCTCCAAATGGAAATCACAACGATTTAGAAATAACGCTTCTACCATTATCTGCTGCTCGCCCAGGATTTAATGCTCTTTATAAATTAGTTTATAAAAACAAAGGAAATCAATTGCAATCTGGAAATATAAATATGACTTTTGATAACTCCATTTTAAATTTTGTATCTAGTAGCCAAACATTGTCCAGTCAAACGACTAATCAATTACATTGGACTTTTAGTAATTTACAACCCTTTGAATCTAGAACAATTACAGTTACTTTAAGTCTTAATTCTTCAACGGCAACTCCACCTGTTGTTTTAGGTCAAGTTTTAAATTGTAGTTCAGAAATTATTGGATTAACCGATGATAATCCAAACGATAATAGTTCTTATCTAAATCAAACAGTTGTAAATGCTTATGACCCAAATGATAAAATAGGTTTAGAAGGGCAAATTGTAACGACCAATGTTGTAGGTGAATATGTGCATTACATCATACATTTTGAAAATACAGGTACAGCAACTGCAAAAAATATAGTGGTAAAAGATCTTATTGATGTAACAAAATTTGATGTAACCACTCTTTTACCAATTTCAGGTAGTGCAAGTTTTTATACCAAAATTTCTGAAACAAATCAATTTGAATTTATTTTTGAGAATATAAACTTACCGTTTACTTCTGGAACAAATGATGGTTATGTTGCTTTCAAAATTAAAACAAAACCAAATTTAGTTGTTGGTGATACTTTTAGTAATCAAGTAAATATTTATTTCGATTATAATAATCCAATTATAACCAATAACTATGTAACTACGATACAAAATTCATTAAGCTCACAAGAAAACAATTTTATCAATGACATTTCTATTTATCCAAATCCAGTAAAAAACATTTTACACTTTAAATCTGAAAATAAAATATCTAAAGTTGAAGTATATGATGTTATGGGAAGAAAATTGAGTTCCAATTCAGTAAACGAAAATAAAATTGATTTAAGTGACCTAAAAATTGGAAATTACATCCTTAAACTTTACACTGAAAAAGGACTCATAAACACTACTATTATAAAAGAATAACAATGTGCTAACAGCGGTAAATCTGATTCAAATAGATGTTTTTTACTTTTTGGCTGGATATTTGTCCTTATTTCTAGTGTTTTAGGACTTTTAATAGTAATGGGGATAACAGGAAATCATGATCCAAAAAAAAGAAAGCAAAACAATCAGATGGATTAATTAAAAAAATAAAACCTGATCCAAACCGCATAAACTTAGTCCTCAGTACTTAGTGGTCAGTAGGCAGTTACATATAACCTCATAAACTCATTACCGCATAAACTCATAAAATCCTCTCCCCAGCCCTCTCCAAAGGAGAGGGAGACTGCATAGAAAAGAATACTGGTAAAGTGTTCGGTTTTTAATTTCTATTCGATTATTAACTCATAATAAACTCATAAAATCCTCTCCCCAGTCCTCTCCAAAGGAGA
>CAISUR010000002.1 GCA_903888655.1 uncultured Bacteroidota bacterium
GAAAAAAGCAATTGATAATTTTTGGTCTTTTTTAAAAATTCTAAGGCTTTGGAATCTTGTACTTCGCTTTCTATATAATTTCCCTCAAAAAATAACAAATAAGCTTTTTTAAAAAGCATATTACCTATTTTCTCTTTATTGCCGATAGTTCGAAATATTTTTTCGGCCTTATCATAGTAATAATAAGCGCTATCTTTTTGGAAGTTTTCATAACAATCGCCAATGTAATAATTGGCTCTTCCCAATGAAAAAACATCATTTGCTTTCGTCGAATAGTAAATTATTTCTTGGTTAATGGTTTTAGATTTTTTGTAATCTTTTAAATAATAATATTCAGAAGATAAATCAAAAAGAAAACTTCGATGGAGAGAGTCATTAGGTTGGATCTTTAAATAGGAATGAAGAGAATCTAAATAGGATTGCTTTTTTACAGAATCCATGGATAAATAACGTTCTGAAGAAAATAATTTTGAGGGAATTGAATTGTTTTTTACTTGAGTGCAAGAAAAAAGCGAAAAAATGAAAATCGATAATAAAATAAATAGTGAATATTTCATATCAAAAAAATGAGTGAAATCCAAAAGTAATAAAAAAAAGACCATACACTCTGTATGGCCTTCTTAAAATTTATAAATTATCCCCGTGGATTTGGTACTCCAGGAGTTCCAATAGTATCCTTTGTCTTCAAAATAGTAGTATTTTTGTTTGGAGCCACTACAGAATCATCTGCTGTACAAGAATAAATTAAAACACTCAATACAAATAATAAAATTAGCTTTGGTAAGAAATTGGTTTTCATAAAAAATCAGTTTAAAAATTAGAAATAGTTTCTGAGTCATACCTTCTGGGTACAACAATTCATTGATTTTTCTGAAAAGAAGGGAAGTCTTTTGCAGCAGTGTTTTAAAGTTTTTTCCCTACAATAAAACACCCATTAAAGCTTTAATATTCCGTATTTGGAATAGTCAAATTTATAGAGACTAACTCACTTAAAATCATATTTTTAAACGTGATTAGTAACTCGCATACTGGTAAGAGCAACTCGGCTTATTTTAACAATAACTTAACAGTTTTTTTAACATTATGAGATACGCAGGATGATAGTATCGATATTTTCTTTGTAAGTTCTTGAAAAGGGGAGTACAATATCATTGTTAGATAAATAACAACTGCTTTTACCTAAATTAATCCTACTCACATAATTAATATTGATTACATAACCATGGTGAATTCTGAAAAAATAAAAAGGGAGAAGTTTTTCAAAATGTTTAAGGGTCTTGTAGGCAGAGACTACTTTACCCGATTTTAAATAAAAATCAGTAGTATTACCATCCGCTTTCAAATAAACAATTTCACTGCATCGTATAAAATTATAATCTCCATTAGATTTTATGGATAGGGTATCAGTAAATAGAGACTTGTGCGTTTTTTGGTAACGCATCAAACATTTTCGTAGTTCATTTGGGTCGATCGGCATCAGCAAATAACCAGAAACCCCTCGTTGATAAGCTTCATAAGCAGCTTCTTTAAAATCACTCAATACAATTATAGTAGGAAGTTCATCCAAAAACTCATGCAATTCACTCAATAAAGTAAAGGAGATCGAACTAGCATTTTCGCTGGTAGTACTAATGGATAAGAATACAACATTCGGCTTTAATTCAAGAATTCTGTTGATGGCATCTTTCTTTGTTTTGCATACAGCGACACACAAAAAAGCATCAAATTCTTTAATGTGTTCTAAAGTCGATTCTAAAAAATCAGAATCATCTATAAGTATATAAGAAAACTGCATTTTTTTTTGCAATTTACTACAGGCTCAAAATCCAATTTTACGGTAAAACCGTAATTTTTAATTTTTTTTAATTAATTTTGATTCACTTTAATACACGATTGTTCTTATGGATAAACTAATGCTAACTAAAAGAACCATTTTGATAGTCGACGACCATCCTATCAATGTAGAAAGTTATCAAACGCTTTTATCCAAAATAGAATCCAACGCAAAAGCTGAATACCTTCTAGCTTTCGATTGCGAACAATCCTATAACACCATAAAAAAATGTCAATTTTCGGGGAAAGTAATTGATTTTGCTTTTATTGATATAAGTGTCCCTGCTTTCAGTGAAAAAAAACTAACGTCTGGAAGCGATGTGGTAATGTATCAAAAGTGTTGGTAGACTATAAATACAATGATAAAATAGTATAAATCAATTAAATTGTATACTTTAATTTTTAAAAATTAAAACAACCTTCGGGTTGTTTTTTTATGAAATATATTCTTAAAACAGATAAAATGATGATAAAACAAAGTTCATGTTTCAAATGTGTTGGTTATTGTGATAACTGTGATAATACAATGATAAAGTATGGTAAAACTAAATTAGGTAATCAAAGATACCATTGCAAAACCTGTAATAAAACGAAAGTGGGTCAGTATGTTTACAAAGCTTATGAAAGTACAATTAATCAAAAGATTATTTTACTAACTAAAGAAGGATTAGGCATACGTAGTACTGCAAGAGTTTTGCAAATATCGACAACTACTTTATTAAAAAGAATCATTGCAATAGCTAGAAGCATCTCTCAACCCATCATCAGTAAAAACAAAACCTACGAGGTTGACGAAATGAGGAGTTTTATTAAAAGAAAAAACAAACTAATTTGGATTGTTTATGCTCTGGAACGAGAAACCAAAAAAGTAGTGAGCTTTACTATTGGTGCAAGAACCAATAAAACGTTAAATGTGGTACTCACCACATTGCGGATGGCAAAAGCCAAAACAATTTATACTGATGGATTAAAGCACTATCAATTTTTAATAGAAAAAGCGGTTCACAAAGTCATTCGATTTGCTACAAATCACATAGAAAGAAATAACTTATCCATCCGTACTCACATAAAACGATTAAATAGAAAGACTATATGTTATTCAAGAAGTTTGTTAGTCCTACAATGTGTACTACGGATTTACTTTTGGAGTTAATAAATCCAAAAATAAAGCACTTCAAATAGTATCATTCTGCAATACACCACTCCAATCTTTCAAAATAAATAACTTGTTATGTAATTCTAGATTCGCTTGGAGTCACTTCGAGTTTTCAATAAAATGCAACAGCTTTTTTATTGAAAGTATCGAGAACCTCGATTAACAGTAACGCTAATTTATATACTATTTTTGTTTTAAAAAAATCCATGAAATCCATGAAATCCCTTTAATCCGTGGCAAAAACACAATACGATCTATCCCAATCGAAGCGCCTTCAATAAATAAAAAACCTATGATTCTATAAAATCTATGTGGTTAAAAAATCCGTGAAATCCGTTTAATCTGTGGCAAAAAAAGGTACAATCTATCCAAAACAAAGTGTCTTCTATAAAAAATAAAATCTATACTTCAAGCCTATACAGAGCTTGTCAAAGTAGGGTTTAAAAAAACTGTGTAATCCGTGGCTAAAAAACACCGTAAAAAAAACACCAAAAAACCGTAAAATAGAATCTAAAAAAACATATAAAATTGTAAGTTAAAAATACGAACTAACAATTTACATGCAAAAATACTATTTACACAACGGACAAAGAAACATCGGCCCATTCGATAAAGAAGAACTAAAAGCCCAAAAAATAAATAAAGAAACCATAGTCTGGACAGAAGACATGGACGACTGGAAAAAAGCAGGAGAAATAGACGAATTAAAATCAGTCTTAGTTTCAATACCTCCACCAATTAAAAAAAACAACAAACAAAAAAAGCCAACAAAAACAAACTATCTAAAACACCTACTCATTGCAGCCGGAATACTAATTGTAATAGCGACTATCAGCAATAAAGCAACATCAGGCACCTCAACGGCTACTACAAAAGAAGACGATACCCAAAACCGACAAATTAGAAACCAAATAAACGAACTAATACCCATAAAAACCAACCAATACACCGTTGACGGTTGGGGTGGAATAACCAATTTAAACATCATTGTAAAAAACAATACCGATTATACGATAGATAAAATAACAGTAGCGATTGATTATATCAAAAAAAATGGAGATACCTACAAAACCGAAAAGCTAACCTTTGAAAACATACCACCCCATCAAGACAAATCATTAGCAGCACCCGACAGCAACAGAGGCTTATCCGTAAACATCAAAAAACAAACCATAACATCAACACAACTCAAACTCTGTTATGATGCCAGCAACATACCCCAAGCAGGAAATCCAGACCCATACAAATGCAATCCATGACAAAAGCACATAAAATAAAATTTGGTTCTTAAAGGCATCAATTCAATCACCGAGACAAAAGATGCCTTTAATAAACCAAATAAATAAGAAAAAAACATAAACCCATAAACTCATAAACAAAATCCAACAATCGTTACCCGATAGTATTACTCGAATGGGCATAGCAATCTTAATTCGTTAGTTAAAAGCAATACCAAAACTAAAAGAATAGTCAAAAAAATGAATTCAATAAGCAAAGGAGGTAGCCGAAAATCCTGTAAAGAGTAGGTGATTTTTAATTTTAGAAATTATGAAAACAAAACTATTATTAGCTTTTTTATTTATCGTAACATCAATGATGGGGCAGAATTGCAATATTACTGAAGCTCAAAATGAATTAGCAAAAGTCAATAAAATCATTTTAGATATAAATGGCAATGTTGCTTTAAGTGATATGTTTACGGCACGAGGTCTTGATTTAATTTTTGAAGAATTACATCAACAAATAAGTGGTATAAATGGTAAAGCAGGTAAGTCAAAAACGTTAAATGGAACAATAGATGATAAAGGAATTAACTTTAATGGTACAATATTTAAACATAAAGAAAATGGTTATATAGGTGTATCAGCTAGTGCAACTAGTAAGGATAAATTTGTAGATTTATTTAGCTCTAACCAATTAAAAAGTATTTATAACATTGGACTTAATTACATATATTTTTTTCGTGGTACAGTTAGATATAATTCAGCAAATAAATCAGCATTAGCACCTCTTTTAAATGCAGTATGTAGTAATCCAGGATTATCAGATTGTCAAAAAGTTCAACAAACTGATGAAATACAAAAAAAAGCTGGTGAATTACTTGGTGTTGGGAAATCTCTATATTGGATAAGCTTTAATTCTAAATACAACATAAACCCAGTAAAAATTATTGATGTAACAAAACCATCTTATACAAAAAACTTCAATAGCGAATATGTTTCTATTGCTGCTTCTTTTAACTATTTAAGAAAAACTAAAAATAATTTAAGA
>CAISUR010000003.1 GCA_903888655.1 uncultured Bacteroidota bacterium
AGATCGTTTATTGCAGATGCGGTAACTTTGGGAGAATATGATGTTAGGGGTCAACGTTTAATTTTAGAGAAAACAACCATTGGTGATAATAGTTTTGTTGGAAATAGTGCCCTAATTCCTCAAGGTTATGAACTATCTAGTAATATGCTTATCGGAGTTTTAAGCGTACCTCCTACTCAAGAACAATTAACCAAGGAGAACTTCAATGATTGGTTCGGTTCCCCGGCTATTGGAATTCCTAAGAGACAAGATAGTCAACTTTTCGATACGTCGAGAACTTTTTTTCCATCCAAAAAAATGTTTATATCAAGAGGGATTATCGAATTTATAAGAATCATTCTTCCTCAAACAGTAGTTTTGATCAGCAGTATTTATTTTATCGCCTATGCGAGTGAATTGATGTATAATAAATCCATAGGTAAAATTTTATTACAATTGCCTTTTTACTATTTGTTCTTCATTGGAATTCCTGTAATGGTAGTACCTATTCTTATGAAATGGATTCTTATTGGTACATATAAAGAGAGTAATCACCCTATGTGGAGTTTTCAAGTTTGGAAAAGCGAAATGATTACAGCTACTTACGAAGCTTTATCGTCACCCTTTGTATTGGAATATTTAAAAGGAACACCCTGGTTGCCTATATTATTACGATTATTTGGCGTCAAAATTGGTAAACGAGTTTTTTTAAACACTGCAGATTTTACAGAATATGATATGGTATATATTGGAGATGATTGTGCTCTAAATGAAGATTGTGGTGCTCAAACTCATTTATTTGAAGACCGAGTAATGAAAATTGGTAAGGTGAGAATTGGAGATCGAGTAACTGTTGGAAGCCGAACCATTATTTTATATAATACTGAAATAAAAAACGACATAACAATTGGGGATTTGTCATTGGTAATGAAAGGAGAAATACTTCAAAATAATACCGATTGGATTGGAAGTCCGATAAGTGAAAAATAAAAACTCATTCAAATTAATAATCATGCAATCAACAATCACTCAAAAACTATTAAAAAGTTTACTTCTAATTGTGTTTTTCTCATATAACGTTACTGGGCAACTTAAAAAAGAGGTGGTAAAAGACACTATCAAAAAAGAAGTCAAAGACAGTGTTACAGAGAAATCTTATTTTAAATTTTCTTCTAGCTATTTGACCAATTATGTCTATAATGGAAGAAAGGATACCATTACTACTCCTTATATAACTCCTTCAATTGGTTATTTTAATAAAAGTGGATTCAATACTAGTTTTTCTGGTTATTATTTAAATGCGGCTCATGAACATCGATTTGATTTCTTTTCATTTGATATGAATTACAAACATACTTTCAATGATAACTTTTCTGGAAGTTTAGTTGCAAGCAGAACTTTCTATAATAAATCAAGTAATTCGTTAAGTTCAAATATTAAAGGAGATTTTGGTGCAAATGTTGATTACGATTTTGGTTTTATAGAATTATTTGTAGAAAGTAGCGCTGTCTTTTCACAAAAAACAGATTTTGATTTATATCTCGAATTAGAACATGAGTTTTCAGTAATAAATGGTGATGATGAGTTTAAAATAACTCCCACATTTGATATAAACTTCAGTACATTAAATTATTATGAAGGCTATTTGAACAAAAAAATAGGAAGAAAAAAATTAACAAATGTAGATGCTGTTGTCTATGTAGATAATAACAATTTTACATTAATGAATTATGAATTTTCATTACCCATGAGTTACGAAACCAATCAATTCGTATTTTTCGTAATGCCAACTTATGCTATCCCTAAAAACACAATTTATACTACTACTGTTACAACTACAACGTTAAACAATGGTGTTCATCAAGTAGTCAGTAAAAATTCTACCTCTTCCATTGAGCGGGACTTAAAACAAAGTTTTTTTGTTGAATTTGGAGTATTTTATAAATTTGATTTATAAAATATCCAAACTTCCTTTTCCTTCTCTGATTATTTCTGGTTCGTAGCCAGACAAATCAATGATTGTTGAAGGAATATTGTCGCCATATCCTCCATCAATAACTAAATCAACAAGGTTTTGCCATTTTTCAAAAATCAATTCAGGGTCAGTAGAATATTCTATAACGGAATCTTCATCATGTATCGACGTCGACACAATTGGATTACCTAACATTTTTACAATTTCAATGATAATGGAATTATCAGGTATGCGAATTCCGACTGTTTTTTTCTTTCTGAATTCTTTGGGTAAATCATTATTTCCGGGAAGAATGAAAGTATAAGGACCAGGTAATGCACGTTTAAGAATTTTAAAAGTAGCAGTATCTATTTGTTTCACATAATCAGAAAGATTGCTTAAATCACTGCAAATAAATGAGAAATTGGCTTTTTCTAATTTGATACCTTTAATTCTAGCAATACGTTCCAATGCTTTGGTATTGGTGATGTCGCACCCTAAACCATAAACAGTATCTGTAGGATATATTACCAATCCTCCATTACGAAGTACATCCACCACTTTTTTTATAGCAGCTTCGTTGGGCTTTTCTTCGTATATTTTTATAAAGTGACTCATCTTTTTTATAAAT
>CAISUR010000004.1 GCA_903888655.1 uncultured Bacteroidota bacterium
AATTGATTTATATAAATTATCGCGCTCGTTTTATGACAAAAACTATAAAGGATTAGAACTTGTTGGCGATTTTAAAGTAACTCGAAAGCACTATCTAGCAGCCGAAATCGGTAATGAAAATAAAACAATAAACGACGACCACTTAAATTTTACCACAAAAGGAACATTTATTAAGGTAGGTTTTGATTACAATACGTATGAAAATTGGTTTGGAATGAACAACATGATTTACGTGGGTTTGCGCTATGGGGCCAGTACATTTAGTCAAACGTTGAACAGTTATACCATTTACAATCCGCATCCTTATTTTGGCGAAGAACCAACCATTGTTGACGGCTCAAAATACGATGGGTTAACAGCGCAGTGGCTAGAAGTTGTTGCTGGAGTAAAAGCCGAAATCATTCAAAACCTGTATGTAGGTTTTAGCATTCGAATGAATAATTTAATTTCGAATAAAGTACCTGACAACTTCGATAACCTTTATATTCCGGGCTTCAACAGAACCTATGGAGGTAAATTTGGCGCAGGATTAAATTATACGATTTCCTATTTTGTTCCTATTTTCAAAACAACTTTGAAACCTAAAGAGAGCGTCGCTAAAAAGAAAAAATAACCTACGATTTTGGAGCCACAAATTCACAGATTTTTATATTTAATCTGTGAATCTGTGGCTAAATATTTATTAAAAAAATTAATCGACTTCCTTCACTCCTTTAATAAAAAGCCATTTCATAAAAAGCTTTTCACCATCTTTGGTTCTAACCGCCTGAAATTTTGGAGCCAAGATTGTTCCGATAACAAAAGCTATCATCGGAATCCAAATTCCATGTAAAGTAGTAAAATAAGAAACAGCCACTTGAAGCGGTAAAAAGAAAGCAGCGAAGCTTAAAAGATTGTAAACGAATGATTTTGTTCTTTTAGACATTATATACATGTTAGATCTTGACAAAAGTAGCTTGTTTTTTCTGTTTTAAATAAAAAAGGTTGCCATTTCTAGACTGCACCCAAAAGTTTAGACAAATTTATAATTAATTTTGATAGTAATGAGTTCGATATTTTATCGGGCTCATTTTGTTTAAATTTGATTTAATTCTTTCGTTATTATAATAGTTTATGTATTGTATTATTTCATGTTTTAGTTCTTCTATTGATTTAAACTTTTTTGTATAAAACATTTCAGATTTCAATATTCCGAAGAAGTTTTCTATAATAGCATTGTCTAAACAATTTCCTTTCCTTGACATACTTTGTGTAATTCCTTTTTGGTGTAATAAATATTGATATCGTTTCATTTGATATTGCCATCCTTGATCAGAATGCAAGATTAGATTAGTATTGTTTGGTGTTTTTATAAATGCTTTTTTAAGCATCATTGACACTTGATTAAATACTGGTCGTTCCATTAGTTGATAACTAATTATCTCTTGATTAAATAAATCTATTATTGGTGATAAATACAATTTCTTTCCAGACACATTAAATTCAGTTATATCAGTTGCCCATTTTTGATTTGGAGCGTCGGCTTTAAAATCTCTCTGCAAAATATTTGGAGCTATTTTACCATGTTCACCTTTGTACGATTTATATTTTTTTACCCTAATAATACTTTTTAATCCTAATAATTTCATCAATCTAAAAACCGTTTTATGATTGATAATTATTCCTTTATTTAAAAGTTCATCAGTTATTCTTCTGTATCCATAACGACCTTTATGTCTGTGATAAATTGATTTAATTAATTCTTTAATCGTGTTGTATTTATCAGATAAATTACTTCGTTTTTGATGATAATAAAAACTACTTCGTGCCATATTTGTATGATTTAAAAGCATCTTTAAATCATATTTATGCCTTAACTCCATTATGACTTTAGCCTTTTGGCTTTCTCTTCGGCTTGAATTAAGGCTTGTAACTTTTTTAGAATATCAAGTTGACAACGCAACGCTTCATTCTCTAAAAGAAGTTCTTCTTCTCTTATTAAAGGTTTGTCTGATTTGCGCTTTTTACGTTTAAAATTGCTCATGGTTTTTGGTCTGCCTTTAGGTTTAGGTTGTAATCCTTCTAGACCAAAATTAGCAAAATCTTTTCGCCATTTAATAATAGTTGAGTCTGTTGGAATGTTAAATTTTAAACGAGCTTCACTTAATGACAAATATTCTTTATCAATAGTTTGCAAAACCTTTAATTTAAAATCAACAGTATAAATTTGATTTTTCCTAGATAATAAACCTATTTCTCCATGAGCTTTAAAGAGTAAAACCCACTTCCGAACATTAGACTCGGATAGTCCTTTTTGAACCGAAACAGATTCAGCAGAAAAATGCTTCTCTAAAACTAATTTTACACATTCAAGTTTAAATGTGTAATCATATTTAACTTTTCTTTCCATAAAAAATGCCCCAAATAGTGTCTAACTTTTTGGGGCATTTTCAATTTCTGGCAACCTTTTTTTAAATTAAACTATTGAATTACTATTTCTTAATAACTTTTACAGCCTTCTCTTTCCCTTCAGAAACTACTTTCACAAAATAAGTAGCGGTTGGAAGGTTACTTAAATCAATTTGAACATTGTTGCTGCTTGTTTTATTGACCAAAACAACTTGACCTAACATGTCTGTAACACTAACTTCTGATATATCATTAGAATACATAATATTCAAAATATCAGCTGTTGGATTTGGATAATAATTGAAATTTAAGTTATCAAAATCAGCATTTGAAAGTGTTGTAGTTATGGTTACTGCAAATGGAACACTTGGACAAAGCCCTGCAACATTTACTGCATAATAAGTAGTAGCATTCTGCACAACCGTAGTATTTGATAATGGATTAGATCCTGCTAAAGCATCTATTAAAGATGGGTACCAAACAACAGTACTAGGACTCACCACTATGTTTGATATTGTATTTGTATCTGGTAAGGTTTGTGTAGCATTTCCAGATACCGGTGGAGAAACAGTATTTATCGATAAATTTAAAACCTCCGTAGTACAACCATTTATAAAAGTATACGTACCAGGTGTTGTATAAGTATTATTATTAACTGACCATGTATAACTACCACAAGCAGAAATTGTTACCGTATGTGTGCCGCTTGGTGCAATGCTTAAATCTAATACTTGCGTATCACATCCATTTATAAATGTATAAAGCCCTGATGTAGTATAAGTATTTCCATCAACTGACCAAGTGTAACTATCACATGCTGTCATATACGTTAAATTAGTAGTACTAGGTGAAATAGTTAAATTCAAGATTTTAGTATCACATCCATTTACATAAGTATAAACTCCACTTGAGGTATAAGTTGTTCCATTAACTACCCATGTATAACTTCCACAAGTCGACACTACAGTAGTAGATGTCGTATTCGGTGTAATTGTTAAATCTAATGTTTCAATATGAGGACAACCTCCAGCATTAGTAGTTGTATTAGTATAAATACCTCCTGTTGTATAAGTAGCACCATTTCCTAGAGGAGCAGCCCATGTATAACTACCGCATGCCGAAACAACTGTAGCATTAGATGTTGATGAATTTATTGTTAAATTCAATACTTTAGTGTCACAACCATTCACGAATGTATACACACCAGTCGAAGTATATGTATTTCCATCAACTGCCCATGTATAACTATCACATGCTACTACAGGTGTAGTAGTTGTAGTACTTGGTGTAATGGTTAAATCTAATATTTGAGTATTACATCCATTTACAAAAGTATAAGTTCCTCCAGTAGTGTAGGTAGTACCATTAACTGACCACGTGTAACTATCACAAGCAGAAATTATAGTTGTATTTGTGCCACTAGGTGTAATCGTTAAATCTAATACTTGAGTATCACAACCATTTACAAATGTAAATGTTCCTGAAGTTGTATAGGTATTTCCGTCTACTGCCCATGTATAACTGTCACATGCTGTCACAGGAGTTGTATTCGTAGTACTTGGCGTAATGGTTAAATCTAATATTTGAGTATCACATCCATTTACAAAAGTATAAACTCCAGTAGCAGTGTAAGTAATTCCATTAACAGTCCAGAAATAACTATCACATGCTGCTTCAGTTGTTGTAGTTGAAGTGCTTGGTGTAATCGTTAAATCTAATGTCTCTGTGTGAGGACATCCACTTGAATTAGTTGTTGTATTTGTATAAATACCTCCTATTGTGTATGTAGCACCATCTCCTAGAGGAGCAGCCCATGTATAACTATCACATGCCGTTACAACTGTAGTATTAAATGTTGACGAATTTATTGTTAAATCCAATACTTGAGTATCACAACCATTTACGAATGTATACACACCAGAAGATGTATACGTATTTCCGTCTACTGACCAAGTGTAACTATCACATGCAATCGCAGGTGTTGTAGTTGAAGTACTTGGCGTAATGGTTAAATCTAATATTTGAGTATCACATCCATTTACAAAAGTATAAACTCCAGTAGCGGTATAAGTAGTTCCATTGACAGTCCAGAAATAACTATCACAAGCTGCATCAGTTGTTGTAGTTGAAGTACTTGGTGTAATCGTTAAATCTAATGTCTCTGTGTGAGGACATCCACTTGCATTAGTAGTTGTATTTGTATAAATCCCTCCTGTTGTATAAGTAGATCCATCGCCTAGAGGCCCATCCCATGTATAACTATCACATGCCGATACCACTGAGGTATGAGAAGTTGTTGAATTAATTGTTAAATCTAATACTTGAGTATCACATCCATTTACGAAGGTATACATACCAGTTGCTGTATAAGTATTTCCATCAACTGACCAAGTGTAACTATCACATGCTATTACTGGTGTTGTATTTGAAGTACTTGGAGTTATGGTCAAATCTAATATTTGAGTGTCACATCCATTTACATAAG
>CAISUR010000005.1 GCA_903888655.1 uncultured Bacteroidota bacterium
CTTGTGTCCAGTTGGCTTCATAAATGGTACAATTAAATGTGTTTACATCAGTATTTACTTTTGAAAAACATTCAAAATCACTATGATTGAAAAGGATTTTACACGCCTCATTCATTTTGTCAACATTCAATTCGTTTTGATAATACCAAGAATCATCACTTTCAAATACATCTTTTTTGGTGTGGATATGATATTCGTAAGTTCGTTTTATAGCGTCAAATCGAGCATGTGCATCATCGTGAACTAAATAAATATTCAAAATCGCAATGTCCTTTGGCAAAAATGAATTCAGTTTGTGAATGTAAAAGGGAATGTCAATCGATTCCTCCAAATCAAAATGAGCAAACATTTGTTTGGCATGAACACCAGTGTCTGTTCGTCCAGCACCAACCAAATCAATTTCTTTTTTAAAAAGAGTTGTCAGCGCTTTATTCAAAGTTTCCTGAACAGAAATTGCGTTTGGCTGATATTGCCAGCCATGATAGTGTGTTCCTTTGTACGCAAATTCTAGAAAATATCTCAATGGTGATTTTAGATATTAGATATTAGATATTAGATTTAAAAAAACAACATCAAATCCAATTTATTGCAAATTTACAAAGATTTTAATGGAATAGATATTTAAAGTTTTACTAAATAATTAACTTTGTTGCTTAGCGCCTTTGTGGCAAATTGATACTGAAATAAATTCAGCATAAATGAAAAAAATTTTGTTACTTTCTGATACACATAGTCATATTGATGATACTATTTTAAAATATGTCAATCAAGCCGATGAAGTTTGGCATGCAGGAGATATAGGTGATTTAACAGTAACCGATACCCTTAAAAAACTAAAGCCACTTCGAGCGGTTTATGGAAACATAGATGATGATAAAGCACGAATGGAATTTCCTTTAAACAATAGGTTTATGTGCGAAGGCGTTGAGGTTTGGATTACGCATATTGGCGGTTACCCCGGAAAATATAATCAAGCCGTTAGAGACGAATTGAAAACAAATCCACCCAAGTTATTCATCTGCGGACATTCACACATACTAAAGGTGCAATTTGATAAGACCTTGAATTTGCTTCATATGAATCCGGGAGCTTGCGGTATTTATGGTTTTCATCAAGTACGAACCATGTTACGATTTGAAATCGATGGCGAAAAAATTCAGAAATTAGAAATCATTGAAATAGGCAAACGATAGGCACAGGTTGCGACCTGTCGGTACACAAAAAAATAAATAATTTCCTGAATCTCCATATTCCCTCTGCGAATCTCTGTGTAATCATAAACAAAAAAATCCCAAACTTTCGTTCAGGATTTTCTTCGCACTAATAAACTAAGTTTATAGGTTTACCTCAATCGATCAACAGATTTTACAAGATCTTCATCCTTCTTGATAGCTTTGTTGGCCAAAACTAACATTACGATAGAAATGATAGGAAGAAACATCCCAATACCTTTCTCAGAAACCGCAGGGGTTTCTCCAGATACATTTAGTGATCGATAAACAAATAATCCTAATAAAATTAAATTTAATATCATATTCAATCTGTTAAAAACAAATTGTTGTTGTCTTTTTTTAAAGGATATTATACTTAATAAAGCAAGGGTAGTACTCAATCCAAATAAAATTTGATACAGTATTGTGTTCATAAAATAAAATTCTTTTCCATCTGACAACTTCCATAATGGAAAGACAAATGGGAGAATCCCTGTAATTATAAAGGCAATCGCTAAATAAATCGTTTGAATTCGTTGTAACATTATTACATATTTATGAAGCAAAAATATATTTTCTTTTTTTAAAAAACTATTGCTCGAATGAAAATTATTCGTATTATTGCATAACAAATCCGTAAGTACTTCAAAAACACGGATGTCCTAGTTAAAAAATCACCACACATTTTGTATTGTCATTCAATCCATTAAAAAATATTTATATAAACATTTATGTTTGATAGTTCTGCATTAAAAGGAATGAAGTTGTCTGAACTTCACGAAATTGCCAAGTTGGCGAAAACCATAAAATTTAACGGTGTCAAAAAAGAGATTTTGATTGAACAAATCTTATCCCATCAAGCGGCTTCTGTGAACGAGAATTCAGAAGCAACTACAGCACCAAAAGAAGAAAAATCTAAAAGAGCTAGGATCGCTCCAGAAGGAAAACCTAAAATAGAGAAAAAGTCAAAAGATTTATTTTCGGAGGTAATCGTTGACAAAATAGAATCTGTGCCGGAAGAAGTAACTCCTATTGTAATTGATGCTCCTCAAAAGGCGGAAAAGTTTCAAAAGAAACCAAAATTTATTAAGCCAGTTAAAGCTGCTTCTGACGTTTTATCAAATCAAGAAGAAGTTAAAGAAGAAACGCCAAATGAAGGAGATTCTGTAAGCGAAAGTACTACAGAGACAACCGAGCCTATTGCTGTAAGAACTCAAAATCCAAATCAGAATCCAAATCAAAAACATAAGAATCCGAACCAAAACCCAAATCAAAATGGCAATGGTAACGGAAATCAAAATCCCAATTTCAAAGCTAAAAAGAATCCAAACTTCCGTGATGCCGATTATGAATTTGACGGAATTATAGAAAGCGAAGGAGTTCTCGAGATGATGCCCGATGGCTACGGATTTTTACGTTCATCCGATTATAATTATTTAGCCTCGCCAGATGATATTTATTTATCCGTTTCCCAAATTCGTTTGTTTGGATTAAAAACGGGAGATACTGTAAAAGGCGTAGTTCGTCCACCCAAAGAAGGAGAGAAATTTTTCCCCTTAGTAAAAGTATCTAAGATTAACGGACACGACCCTCAAGTAGTTCGAGATAGAGTGTCATTTGATCATTTAACACCCATATTTCCTCAAGAAAAATTCAATATTGCAGGCAAACAAGCGAGTACTTCTACTCGAATTATTGACTTGTTTTCACCTATTGGAAAAGGACAACGTGGAATGATTGTGGCGCAACCCAAAACAGGTAAAACAATGTTGTTAAAAGACATTGCCAATGCCATTGCGGCCAATCATCCGGAAGTGTATTTAATCGTGTTGTTGATTGACGAGCGTCCAGAAGAGGTTACCGACATGCAACGTAGCGTTCGTGGAGAAGTAATCGCTTCAACTTTTGATAGAGAACCCATGGAGCACGTTAAAATTGCGAATATCGTTCTCGAAAAAGCAAAACGCTTGGTAGAATGTGGTCACGATGTGGTAATACTTTTAGATTCTATTACTCGTTTGGCAAGAGCCTATAATACGGTTCAGCCAGCTTCGGGTAAAGTGTTGAGTGGGGGAGTAGATGCAAATGCGTTACAAAAGCCAAAACGTTTCTTTGGTGCGGCTCGTAATGTAGAAAATGGAGGTTCATTAAGTATTATTGCTACCGCATTGACGGAAACAGGTTCTAAAATGGACGAAGTAATTTTTGAAGAGTTCAAGGGAACAGGAAATATGGAATTACAATTGGATCGAAAAATTGCGAATCGAAGAATTTTCCCAGCAATTGATTTAACGTCGTCGAGCACTCGTCGCGATGATTTATTATTAGACGAAAACACGCTGAAACGCATGTGGATTCTCCGTAAATTCCTAGCCGATATGAATCCTGTAGAAGCAATGGACACCATTAATGATAAAATAAAGAAAACAAGAAATAACGAAGAGTTTTTGATTTCGATGAATGATTAAACTCCGATAGTTTTTGTTATTGAAAACCCTCAAAATGGTATTAACTATTTGAGGGTTTTTTATTGGGATATTGTTATTTTTTTGAAACAGTGTAATAGGTTTTGATATGAATAGTAAGGGTTTACTATTTGTCTTAATAACAGAATAAGTAAGATATTTACCAAGGGTTTTACCAATTAATTATATGCAAGTTTCGTAACATATACAGAATACCAAGAAGTATAGACAATATTCCTGCACTATATCCTTTGAAAGAAGTACCCAATTTTGCATTTGCTCATGTTTTATAAGTTCCCCAAATTACTATAAAACCTAGACTAATTCCAAAAAAATCAATTCCTAAAACATGTAATGTTCTAATATAATTATCTTTATACTGATTACCCGTTACTTTTTTTCTCCAATTTTTTTCTTTCCGCAATCAATTCCGTAAGTTTTTTACCATAAAGTGACTTGGCAATTTTGGGAGTCATTGATTTTTGAATGGTATCCAAATATTTTAAATTAATATCCGAAATTTCGGCGACTACTACATATGGAGCCACATCATAATCGGCATGATTGACAGCAAAGTTGGTTGTGTATAAGTATTTTCTTTTAATTACATCGTCTTGCTCTTGCTGGAGTTTGGCAACATTTTCAGTGTTTTTTGCTTTGAAGGCATCAAATCTTTTTTTGATTAAATCTAAATTTTGATCGACATATCTTGAGGCTACTTTTTTATATTCATCATATAATTCTTGGTTTTTAGAGCCTGTGATTTTGGCATCGGCAGTAAAAAATTCTAAAGAAGATTCTATGTTAATAGTGCCAGGTTCCGCAAAAAAAGGAAGATTATTATCTATCGAATTAGTAACTCCCCGATCTATAAACAGGTAAAACATTTCGGGAGAATCAATATTGATTTCACTTTTAAAATGTGAGTCGCCATCTATTTTTATACTATCAATTACGACTAGCGAAGTATCTTTTATGCGCTGAATATAAAGCGTCCCTTTTTTAAAACCTTTAATAAATCCTGAAATATGAAGATTTTTATCAGATTTTTTCTCGGCGCAAGAGGTTAATAAAATTACTGATAATAGGACGATAACTATTTTTTGCATGATTTTTTATTTTCGGCAAAATAATAAAAAAATCCTCAATTTACAGTATAAATTGAGGATTTAAAAAAAGTCACGAATTAAAGTTTATCCCTTAAGCCAAGAATTTTTTAAAGCTTCTTTGGTAGTATCAACTAGTTTATAGCCTTCGCTTTCTTCATAAGTGTAGGTAGCTTTTCCAGTAAGGTTTTTTTCTACTCCGTCGCGTTTTATTTTCATTGTCACGGTATCTCCTTCTTTCCAATTTTGAGCAGCAGTCATTCCTTCAGACATGGTTTCAATCGTAAATAGTTTTCCATTTATGTCAACAATAACATCTCCACCTTTTAATCCCATTCCTGTTAAAAATGGACTTAACGTAACATCATTTTTAATTTTCAATTCTCGAGTGGTAGTATCTACAGTTATTCCTACGATATAATTATTCATAAACGGATTCGCTGCTTTCTTGGTTTTAGCTTTTGCAACTCCCATTTTGGCAAAATAGGCATCATATGGAATTGGAGTGGTTCCCGATACGTATGTCGTTAAAAACGTACCTACTTCTGGATATGTCAATTCGGTGATTTTAGCAAAAAGCTCATTGTCGTTAAATGGTTTTTTAGGACCATAAACAGCGGTTAATTGTCGCATTAAATCTAAAATTCCTTTTTGACCATTGCTTTTTTCTCTGATGATGATGTCGATACACATTCCAATTAAAGCTCCTTTTTCGTAGACATTTAAGTATTGTGCTTTATAAGGTTCAACCAAAACATTTTCGCTCATTGTTGTAAATGGCATCGTATCATTTAATCGTTTGGCATTATTAATTTTGCTAACCATTCGTTTGTAAAAAGCATCTTCCGTAATTAATCCTTGATTAACCTGAAATAAATTTGCAAAATATTCTGTAACACCTTCATACATCCACAGGTGTTGAGACATTTTTGGAGTATTGAAATCAAAATAATGAATTTCGTTAGCATGTACTCCAAGAGGAGTGACAATATGGAAAAACTCATGCGAAACCACATCGATTAATTCTTTTCCTAAAGAAGCAGTAGGCATCATTTCGGGAAAAACTACAGTGGTTGAACTATTGTGTTCTAAAGCGCCAAAACCTTGAGCATCTTTAATTTCCATGTCAGATAAATAAAGCAAAACCGTATATCTTTTATTGGTATTGATACTTCCCAAAAACTTTTTTTGAGCACGCATACATTTTTCTAAATCGGGAGAAAGTTCTTTAGCATTATGCTTTCCGTTTGGTGAATAGACACTAAATAAGATCTCCATTCCATCAACTGTAAACGTTGTATAATCGGCTTTAGAATACATAATTGGATTATCAACCAAATCATTATATCGCGAAACAATAAAAGTGTCTGACACATTACTGTTATCAGAGTCAACCAAAGAAGTGGCTCCAAAAAGCGTTTCAGGATGGAGAACAGTTACATGATACGTAATGTCTTTTTTATTTTCAAAATAACCCACAAATCCGTGATTATTTATCATAAAATTCTTTCCAGCAAGAATGTTGGTTCCAGCAGGCGAAAAGACGCCACTGCCAAAACCACCGCCGCTTTCAATATCAAATGTATCGTTAACTAAATAGGTGATTTTAGAAAGTTTTTTAGCCGATTTAATGCTCCAAGAATCAGTATCTAATTTAGAAACCTCCAATGAATGACCTTTGGCATCATATGCTTTCAAATCGTCAATAAATTTTCCGTAATCATCAACAGAATAAGTTCCAGGGACAATTTTTGGTAAGTGATATACGATTTCATCACTAGTAATTTCAGGAGCTATGATAGTTACCAAAACCTTATCATCATTGACATTGTTTAGGTCGATTGTAACCCCAACTTCTTGCGATTTCTTTGTAGATTGCGCTTTTGCTTGTGGAATGGTACTAAAAAATAGTGTGGCAAAAGCTAGACTTAAAATTATTTTTTTCATAATTAATGTTTTGGAACAATTAGTAGTTTTAAAAGAGAATTTGTTACAAGTTAAATGGAATTTATAAAAGTAGTTATTTGTTGAATTAATTCAGGCATTACGGGTAATTTAGGATCTGAATATGATTTAATATTATCTTCATCTACTGTAATCTCCTTAAAAATATGATTCATATTGTCAATAATTTTAAGCGTTGATTTTAGATTGGCTTTATGCAATAATTCGGCATCACTTGGAGGTACTTGAATGTCTTTAGTCCCATTAATAATCAAAATCGGAATTTGTAATTTTTTGATTTCATGTTGAGGATTATATTTTATCCAAGAAATCATATACGGCTGAACGCTTTCTCTAAAGAGAGAAGCCAACATTGGGTTTTTATTTTCGAAAGTTTTCCCTTCTTTAAGTATTGCAAAATCAGTAGCTGTTGCCTCTTTTAGAGTAGGAGAATTTTTAGCAACTTGTTCTGAAATAACTTCGTCAATTGGTCGTCCTGCACCAGCTAGCGAAACATAGCCATCAACATTATCTTTGGCTGCTACCATACCAATTAAAGAACCTTCGCTATGACCAGCAATAATAATTTTAGCATATTTTTTTTGCGATTTAAAATAAGTAATAACATCCTTGGCATCATTAATGAAATCTTCGAAGGATAGTTTTTTTTCATCCATTGTTTTACTAATCATTTGAGCAAAAATTCTTTTATCATAACTAAAAACGGCAAAACCATTTTGGGTTAACCCTTCGGCTAAAAATTTTAAGGAATTGTTTTGGGTGCCCACTTGATTTCCATTTCTGTTGGTTGGTCCTGAACCTGCAATCAGAATGACCAATTTTGTTTTTGAAGTTACATCTTCGGGTAAAAATAAGGTGCCTTTTATCAAAGAATTAACTTCAATTTCTTGATTAGTAACTTTTTTTTCTTGAGAGAAAGTAATCAAGCTCAAACATAGTATTAAGAGTAAAAATACTTTTTTCATTGTTGAATTTATTTTTTGCGAAGGTAGCCATTTTAACAAGAAAAAGCGATAATCTCTTATCGCTTACAGTATTATTTATTTAAACTTAATCAAATTTATTTTTCATATAATATTTTCCATCTAAATCGTCAAAATCATCATCTACCATAGGCTTTGGCTTTGGTTTACTGGCAGTAACTTTCTTTTTCCAAAGCTCAAAATTGTCTTTAGATAATCGTTTACGCATTAATTCGGTTACTTCATTTTCGGTGATGCCAAATTCTGCTTTTAATACTTCAAAAGGTTTTCGTTCCTCTTGAGCCATACTAACAACTCGTTCAATTTGTTCGTTGTCTAGTTCTACTCTCTTACTTTTTTTCATTAGTCGAAAAGCACATTAATGTTAATTCTTTAAGTCAATCAATTTATATACCAATATTAGCAAAAAAAATAATTACTTTTTTAAATGGATGTAAATTTTTTAAAAATTATTTTAAAATTCTAAACGTTAGGTTGATTCTCGGTCCTATTGGCTTTGCCGTTTTAGGTATTTGATGCTTCCAGAAATGTTGTGTTTCGCCTTTCATTAGTAATAAACTTCCATTTTCCAGATAGATTTTATGCTTTTCGTTGGCAATAGAATTATGTTGAAGATGAAAAAATCGTTCAGCTCCAAAACTTACCGAGGCTATTACTGGATTTCTACCCAATTCTTTTTCATTATCGGCATGCCAGCCGTTACTGTCTTTGCCATCACGATATAAATTCAGTAATACAGTGGTGAAATTTTCATGACATACAGTTTCGATTTCATTTTTGATAAACATCATAAGCGGATTCCAAGGATGGGGTTGCATTATAATATTTGAATAGGAGTAGGGCTTTCCTTCATTTCCAAAAAGAGCGGTTAGTGTGGGTTGCGGATGGTTTTTGCCATATACCCTTATCGTGTCTTGTTGCCACGGAATTTCATTTAGCAATTTCTCAAATAGTAATGTACATTTTTCTGCCTCAAAAAAATTAGGAAAATATTCTATGGAAGCATTGGGTACGTTGAAAATAATTTTTTCAGGAGGAAATAACGAATTCATGAGTCAAATATAAATAAAAAAGGAAGAATTAGTATAACCGTTGTGTGCTATAATTATGGTGAATTGGAATAAAAAACTAAATTTGATTATTACTATAATAACTGACCTTGTTGCATCAAGGGCTTGAATCCGCCGTTCCATAGAGAATCAAGGAACTACTATAATTTTTAAACAAAAATAACTTTAAAAGGAAATAAAAATGAAGAAATGGGTTTTTAGTTTGTCA
>CAISUR010000006.1 GCA_903888655.1 uncultured Bacteroidota bacterium
ATATGCACTTTCTAATAAACCTGGGCCAAGAATCTTATGCACTTTTAATGCGGCTTCAAAAACAATTTTAGAAATTTCTTCTTCTGTTACCATAGTAATAAAATTAATTTGTGTGCTTTGTGCCTTCTTTGTGTGCATAGTGGTTACATGATTTGTTTTTCTAAATTGGATATAATTTCGATGGCTTTATCATAATCTTGTTGAATAGTTACGCTGGTGGAAGGTGCATATCGTGCAAAGTCACAATTTTCAGTAAGGTTTATAAAATCTAATACTGTTTCAGAATGAGCATTTCTCGAAAGTAAGATTTCTTTAATTTTATCTTTGCTCATATCTGAGGTTTCCATACTTAATTTGGCTTTTAAGAAATTGTGCATTGCTTTTTCCAAAGCGATATAAAAGGGTTCTTTATTGTTGATTTGTTTTTGCGCTTCCGATAAATATTTTTTAGCCAAAGCATTTGATTTTTTCTTTTTGTTGCCCACTATATCGGCATCATCCGCTTCTTTTCGTTTTCTGAAAAGGATTAATGCTGGTATTCCTAAAAAAGGCAAAATCATCAAGGAATAAAATAATCCCGACCCTAAAAAATCTTTAGAAACCATAGGTTTTAAAGTGGTTTTTTGTTTGATGTAAGCAAATGCTTTATTGCTTGTGGTCGGCACTTTGGATGTTCCAGCAACGATTGGAGCGGCATTTGATAAACCGGGCCCATCTAACACATTGAGCATAATGGATGGCGACGTAATGGTTTTATACGTTGCAGAGCTCAAATCGAAATAGGTAAAATGCATCGGTTTTATCGGGAAATTCCCTTTTGACTGCGGAATAATAGTGTATTTATCGGCGATGCTTCCTGTCATTCCTGTTAAAGGTGTGGTCACATTTTCGGAATGTTCAGGGTCATACATTTCTAGTGTTGATGGCACTTCAGGCTTTGGTAAGCTGAATAACTTTAAATTGCCTGTTCCGGTTACACTTACATTAAGATTTAATGATTCACCAAATTTCAATCCTGTTCTTGAAGGCGTTACTTTGAAATTAAATTTACCAACAGCACCCGAAAAATCTTTTGGCTTTCCAGCTTCTGGCAAGGGTTTTACTGCAATTACTTTACTTCCTGCCGAAACGCGTTTGCTATCTTCAACCACTTGTACTTGTCCGAAAAAATTAGGTCTTCCTCTTGGAACTTGGCAATCGATGTCTAATGAAAGAGGTTCTATTTCTAGTTTCCCTGCTTTTTGCGGATAAAGTACCGTTTTTCTTAAAACCACATAACGATAACGTTCGCCTTTAAACAAACCTTCTTCGGCAACTAAATTTTTAATGTCGATATTTTGACTCCAAAAATCATTATACTTTGGTTTATTCAATTCGCGCCAATTGGTAATACCGATGTTATAACTAAAATACAGTTTATAAACTACTGTAATGGGTTCGTTAACGTAAGGGTTGGTTTTAGAAATATCGGCTACTAAATAAAGGTTATTATCGGCTCTAACGGATGCTGGTTCGTTAGGGTCATTAGGTTGTTTAATCGCATCGGTTACGGTGATCCTAACGGGTAATGTTTTGTATTGCTGTCCGTTGATTTCGATTATCGCTTGACGGATAACCAAACTTCCTTTTTTTAAAGGCAATAACACATAAGTATAGGATTTTTGGAACGAGCTTCTACCATTAATCCAAGATTGGCTTATGGATTGACTTGGTCCTCCAACGACTCTAAATCCGCAGGCTTCAAAATTCGGCGGAACAAAATTATCGCCATCGTCATTCATTGAAAATTCAATACGAACTCTTTCGTTTAATCCCAAGGTATTTTTACTCACATTAGCCTCAAATTTTACTTGGGCTAATAAAGAGTTTGCTATCAATAAAACTAGTGTTACAAATATTCTTCTCATGTTATGCTGAATTAATTTCAGTATCTCTTTCTATATCGATTACCAATCTTTTTCTGGTTTTTTCGGATTTGCTTGAACTTTTTGAGCGTTCACTTTTTCTTGAACTTTTTTCTCTTCGTTATTTACGGCGTCTAAAAGGTTGTCGATTCTTTGTTTGGAAGCGCCACTTGGTTTAGGTTGTGGTTTCTCTCCTTTATCATTGTCTTGTTTATCCTTATTGCTACCGTCTTTTTTGTCTTTATCCTTATTATCACCTTTATCTTTTTTGTCGTCTTTTTTATCTTTATTCGGATCTTTCTTATCGTCTTTTTTATCGTTTTTCTTATCCTTATTTTTGTCTTTATTCTTATCGTTTTTAGGCGGATTTTCTTTTAGCATTTTCTTGGCTAAAGCATAATTATAGCGTGTTTCCTCGTCAGAAGGATTATTTCGCAATGCGTTTTTATAGGCTTCAACTGCTCCAGAAAATTCTTTTTCTTTCATTAATGAGTTTCCAAGATTGTGATACGCTTGATGTTTTTCGGGCTTGGTTTTAGCTTCTTTAATCGCTTTTTCAAATTGATGTTTCGCTTCTGCCGGTTGATTTTGTTTGTAAATTGCAGTTCCCAAATTATAGGATGCTATTGCTTTTTTTTTGAATTTAGCTTGCGATAATCTATAGTTTGCCTCTGCATCAACATAATTTTTAGCAGTAAACTTTTCATTTCCTTCGGGCAGAAATTTATCTTTCTCTTGTGCTTTTGACACAAAAGAAATTAGAATTAATATCGATGCAAGTAATTTTTTCATTTTTTAAAATTCATAAAAGAATAGTATTTATACTCTATTTTCTTTTTCTTCGTTAAATAAATTCATTTTACGTATCCATTTTGTTTTTCGTTCTGTTAAGAATACATCCAAAAACAATAGGAAGAAACCAAAACCCAAAAACCATTGAAATTGCGATTTAAAATCGGCCATCATTGTACCTTCAAATTCGGTTTTTTGGGTGTTATCCAACACTTTTTTTACATATTCTAAAACCGTTTTGGTGGCATTTCCGTCGACATATCCTCCTTTAGTGCTTTTTGCAATAGACGACAAGACAGCGGCGTTTCTTTTGGTAATAACCACCTGATTGTCTTTATCTTTTTGATAGCTTTCTACTATGCCATTTCTTTTTAAAGGAATTGGTCCGCCATTTTCTGTTCCAACACCAACCGTAACAATCTTTAATCCTAATTTTTGGGCGTTTTCAGCAGCATTTTGCGCATTATCAGAATGATCTTCTCCATCAGAAATTATTACTAAAAGTTTGTTGGTTTTGTCTTTTTTATCAAAAAAATTGTTGGCTGCCAAATCAATCGCTTGATCAATAGAAGTTCCTTGCGAAGAAATCATTCCCGGATTCATCGTTTGAAGGAACATTTTAGCCACTCCATAATCGGAAGTCATTGGTAAGACCGGAAAAGCACTTCCTGAATAGGCAATTATTCCAATTCTATCACTTCCTAATTGGTTGATTAATTGTGAAACTACCTGTTTACTTTTCTCTAATCTATTTGGGGCAACATCTTCTGCCAACATACTTTTGGAAACGTCAATGGCAAAAACGATATCAATTCCTTGACGTTTTACTTTCTCCATTTTGGTTCCCATTTTCGGATTTACCAAGGCAATTATCAGAAAGGTTAAGCCAAAAAGAACTACAATTAATTTCAAAATAGGCTTAAATATTGATTTCTCTGGACTTAATTTTTTTATCAATTCCAAATCACCAAATTCTCGCTGTTTTTTTTGCTTCCAATATTGACCATACAAAAACAGCATTGCCAATATCGGAATAATAAACAGTAGATATAAATAACCTTTTTCTTCTAACTCGTACATTTAATATTAGATTTTAGATTTCAGATATTAGATATTTTTTTTAATACTAAATTCTTTTTATGCTCAATCTCTAAATAAAACTTCTGAAAACAGTGTTTCTTAATAAAATTTCAATCAATAATAAAATTCCTGCAATCCATACAAATGGTCTATACTTTTCGTCATAATCATAGAATTTCAATTCCTGAATTTCTGTTGTTTCTAGTTTATTTATTTCTTTGTAAATACTTTCTAGTTTGCTATTACTATTGGCTCTAAAGTACTGTCCTCCAGTATTTTTAGCAATTTTTTTCATTAATTGCTCATCTATTTCAACAGGCATCATTTTGTATAAAAATCCTTTTCCGTTGGGAGCATAAGCATACGGAAATTCAGCCATCCCATTAGATCCCAATCCAATAGTGTATACTTTGATACCATATTCTTTAGCAATTTCTGATGCTGTTTCAGGTTCTATAAATCCCGCATTGTTAACGCCATCTGTCAATAAAATAATGACTTTACTTTTAGCTTTACTATCTTTTAAACGGTTTACTGCTGTGGTTAATCCCATTCCGATTCCCGTTCCATCTTGTAGCGCACTATTGTATTTTATGTCTTTAATAGCTTCTTTAACAATTGCTTTATCGCTTGTAACAGGTGTTTTTGTATAGGCTTCTGAAGTATAGACAACCACTCCAATTCGGTCATTAGGTCTAGCGTCCACAAAATTAGAAGCGACCTCTTTCAAGGCTTCCATTCGATTTGGTCGCAAATCTTTCGCCAACATACTACTCGAAAGGTCAATTGCCATTACAATATCGATTCCTTTCGTGGTTTTAGTTTGGTTACTTATATCGACTGTTCTTGGTCGAGCTAATGCGATTATCAAAGAACTCAAGGCTAGCAATCTTAAAACGTGCAAATACGGTTTTAGGCTTGCTAAAAATGATTTAGAGTTTTTAAATCCACTTATCGAACTTATTTTCAAAGTAGCTGATTGCTGTTTGCGTTTCCAAAAAAGCCAAACTATTGCAACAGGCAATAATAAAAACAACCAAAAGAATTCTGGGTTTAAAAAAGTCACATTTTCCATTATTCAGCCGTGTTTTTAAGTTCAACTGAATTGACAATTCGCTCCAAAATTTTCTTACCATATACATCTCCCTCTTGATAAGAAACAACAATTTCTTGTAATCCTCCTTCTTGTTTGAACAACAAAATTTCATAGTACAACTTTTGACTTTTGTTTTGAACTTTGTTTAGCATAGTCATTGTGCCGTATGCTTTAACACCCGTAATTCCTTTCTGGGTATTAAAATCTTCTTTTTTGAATATGATATTTTGACCTCCCATAGCTTCCCAAGTTTTAGTATTTCCCTCAAGAACAGTGTCAAAATTTATGTCTGGTTGGGTTTCTTCAAGAGCATTAGGGTCTTGTTTATATTTAACTGTAGAAACTACGATGTTAAAGGAATCCATTAAACTACCATAACCAAACATTTGCATTTCTTTTAAAATGGCAAAGGCTTCTTTAGGGAGGATTTTAGTCGCATCCATACGTTTTAAAACTTTTGGCGTTTCTATTTTTACTCCAGGATTTCCGTATTCACTATAAATCCATTCGCCCTCGGCTAATTCTTTGGTGGGATGACCAATAATGTTATCTTTTACATAATCATATCCTTTGAAATAAATTAGTGAAAGTAAGGAAATCACTACGACTCCCAATACAATACCGAAAGTTGAGATGATTCGAATACGTTTTTGCTTTTTTAGTTTTTGGATTCTGGCTAATTCCTTTTGCTGTTCATTCCAAGCTTGAAGTTCATCATTTTCTTCAGTAATTGTTGGAATCGCTTTGTGTATAGTCACAATAGAATTCGAAATACGTTTTTTATCTTCTTCAATTTCAAAGTCTAACGGTTTTACTTTGGCAAATTTTACCAAGTCGGCTTGCTTCAAAACTCTTTCTAGATTGGCTACCGTTTCTGGAGAAAGTTTTAATTTTTTCTTTTTAGCCGCATTTCTTAATCCTTCAATAAGTTCAGAAGTGGTGCTTTCCATGGCAGGAATATGTATCTCTTCTTCAATATAATTTCTTGCAATATCAGTAAGTTCAGAGTAATATGATTTTACTTCACCACGTTGCCAAAGCTCTTTAGTTTCTAATTGCTGTAACAAACTTGTTGCTTTTTCAATAGGGGTTTTAAATACGATTTCTTGTGGTTTTTCTCGTTTTTGATACTTTTTCAATAACCCATAAACCAAGATTATAAATGCAACCAATAATAAGACTCCTAGAAGATATTTCCACCAATTACTGGCACTTTCAACAGGTACAATAGTTTTGATATCATACATTTTGTGTTTTAATGTATCTACCTTTACGGCATTAACTTCCACTTTCAAGCTATCTGAAAATAGTGTTTTTCCATTGATTATGATAGGAATTCTAGGGATGGTATATTTTCCTGAATCAAATTGAGTAAGTCCGTACTTTTTAATTAATTCGTATTTATCATTGGATTTTACGGTATCAATTTTATAGGATTCAATAATTTCTAGAGCACCAAAATTTTTAGCTGTAGGAAATACTACTTTCTCATTTTTATTCACAGATGCTTTTAAAGTCAATTTAAATTCTGCGCCTATTTTCTTTTTTGTAGAATCAATAGAAGTCGTCACTTTTTGAGCAAAAAGCGATGAGGTTATAATTAAGAATGCTATGTATAATTTAAATTTCATTCTATTTATCTTGATTTAAAATAACCCAACAACTTGCTTACATAACTTTCATCAACTCTTGTGTTAACAGTTCCTGAACCACATTTTGAAAAAATATCTTTGAAATAAGTTGCTTTCTCTTGATAATTTTTCTCATAGTTCATTCTGACATTCTTCGAGCTGGTGTCAACTACAAGAATTTCTCCCGATTCGGCATCTTCCATTTCTACCATTCCTATGTTCGGCATTTTCTCTTCACGAATATCATATACTCGAATACCGGTTATATCGTGTTTCTTTCCTGCAATTTTTAATGTTTTTTCATAATCATCATCCACTATAAAATCGGAAATCATAAACACAATGGCTTTTTTCTTTTGAGTAGCCGATAAAAATTTCAAGGCTTGTGATAAATCCGTTTTTCGACTTTTAGGTTGAAATTCGATTAATTCACGAATGATTCTCAAAACATGTGACTTCCCTTTTTTAGGTGGAATATACAATTCAATAGCATCCGAAAATAAAATCAAACCAATTTTATCATTGTTTTGAGTAGCCGAAAATGCCATAGTTGCGGCAATTTCAGTTACGATTTCACTTTTTAATTGGTTTTTTGTACCGAAACTTTCTGAACCCGAAACATCTACCATTAACATCATGGTCAATTCTCGTTCTTCCTCAAAAACTTTTACATAAGGTTCATTGTAACGAGCCGTAACATTCCAATCAATGGCACGAATATCATCTCCAAATTGGTATTGACGCACTTCAGAAAAGGTCATTCCACGTCCTTTAAAAGACGTATGATATTCTCCCGAAAAAATATGATCGCTCAATCTTCGGGTCTTGATTTCAATTTTACGAACTTTTTTAAGTAGGTCTTTTGTTTCCATTTTTATTCAGTTGTCGGTTGTCTGTTGTTGGTTGTCAGTTTAGCAGAATTACTGCCAACTGATAACTGATAACTGTCAACTAAAATTTAAGGTACTTCAATTTCGTTTACAATTTTGTTGATGATTTCAACCGAAGTGATGTTTTCTGCTTCCGCTTCATAAGTAACACCAATTCTATGACGCAACACATCATGAACTACTGCACGAACATCTTCTGGAATTACATAACCACGACGTTTGATAAAAGCATAACATTTGGCAGCAGTCGCTAAATTGATACTTCCACGAGGTGAAGCTCCGAAACTGATTAATGGTTTTAATCTTTCTAATTTATATTTTTCAGGGAAACGCGTAGCAAAAACAATATCTAAAATGTATTTTTCTATTTTTTCATCCATATACACTTCACGTACGGCTTCTTGAGCGCGTAAAATCTGGTCAACCGAAACTACTTGATTTACTTTTTCATAAGAACCTTTCAAGTTTTGACGAATTACCATTCGCTCTTCATCCATTTTTGGATAATCGATAACGGTTTTCAACATGAAACGGTCTACTTGTGCTTCTGGTAATGGATACGTTCCTTCTTGCTCAATTGGATTTTGAGTAGCCAAAACTAAAAATGGTCGGTCTAATTTAAACGTAGTATCGCCAATGGTTACTTGTTTTTCTTGCATGGCTTCCAACAAAGCCGATTGTACTTTGGCTGGCGCACGATTGATCTCATCTGCCAAAACAAAATTCGCAAAAATGGGTCCTTTTTTTATTGAAAATTCATTGGCTTTAATGTTATAAATCATGGTACCAATTACGTCGGCAGGCAATAAATCGGGTGTAAACTGAATTCGACTAAAGCTACCAGCAATAGCTTGTGATAATGTATTTATAGCTAATGTTTTTGCCAAACCAGGAACCCCTTCAAGCAAGATATGTCCTTGTCCTAAAAGTCCAATTAGTAATCGTTCTACCATGTGTTTTTGACCCACAATTACTTTGTTCATTTCCATAGTAAGTAAGTCAATAAAAGCACTTTCTCTTTCTATCTTTTCATTAATTGCTCTAATGTCTAAAGCAGCAACATTTTCTTCCATAAATTCTATTTTTATAGTATTTTAAAGGTTCCAAATTTTAACATTTCAAAATTGAAGATTTTAACACTAATAGAATGTTAATAATGCGTTAAAACTTACATTCAATTCCAATTTTTAAGGATGATTTATGATTTTGTTTTAGTAATTTTAGGCTTTTTAATAGAAAGCACATGAAAACTTCTTTATCTCCGATAATTGCTGGAACAATGAATTGGGGAATTTGGGATAAAACCCTATCCACTTCCGAAATGAGTCACTTAATCAATATCTGTATTGAAAATAAGATTACCTCATTTGATCATGCTGATATTTATGGAGATTACACTACTGA
>CAISUR010000007.1 GCA_903888655.1 uncultured Bacteroidota bacterium
AAACCAGATATTGTTCATATTCATATGAATGCCAAATCTGGTATCATTGCATTAGCAGCAAAAAAAGCTGGAATTAAAAACATAATTGTCCATTCTCATGCTGATTTAAAGTTTAGAGGAGGTTTTATTTCTAGACTAGTTAGTACTCTTGAATTACAGTTTCAAAAAATATTAATATCCAAATATTCAAATTATTATTGGGCGTGTTCTAAAGAAGCACATTTAAGTTTATTTTACAAAAGTAAAATAGATAACTCTTCATCTTGTATAATAAATAATGCTGTTGACGTAATTGCTTATCAAAATATTTCAGAAAATACTATTGAAAAGATAAAAGAGGAATATAAAATATCCAAGGGGACTACTATTTTTGGAAATGTTGGTAGAATTGTTAGACATAAAAATGTGCTTTTCATATTAGATGTTCTAAATGAATATAGTAAGCAAAATCCTAATTTTATATTTGTTTTTGCAGGAAGAGCAGATGATTCCGAATATTTAAATGAGATTTTTGAAAAAGCAAAAAAATATAATTTACAGGATAAAATTATTTATTTAGATGTCAGAGATGATGTGCCAGCAATAATGCGTTCTTTAGATATCTTTATAGCTCCAGCATTACAAGAGGGTTTTGGATTGGTTGCTGTTGAAGCACAAGCAGCAGGTATTCCTTGTATTCTTTATAAAGGGTTTCCTAGAACCGTTGATATGAATCTTGGATTAGTTACTTTTTTAGAAACTTTCGATATAGCTGAATGGGTTGAAGCATGTAAATCTGTTAAAGAAAAAAATACTGATTTTAAACAGATTGCTAATGCTATTGTTTCTAAAGGATTTGATAGTAAATCTAATACTATGATGATTCAACAATTTTATAAAGACATGGCAAATTATGAATAAAGTTATTCATTTTAAGGGTATTAATGGATTAAGAGCAATAGCTGCATTAGCTGTGGTTATTTCTCATATTACATTAGATCTAGATAAATATGGTTTAAAATCTGGTATTTTTGGTAGTGACCTAAATGGAAAACCTAAAGGATTATTACTTGCTTCTTATGGGGTTAGTATTTTCTTTGCTTTAAGCGGTTTTTTAATAACCTATCTTTTATTGCGAGAAAAAGAATTATTCCAAAAAGTAAAAATTTCTCATTTTTATATTAGAAGAGCTTTGAGAATTTGGCCGTTATATTATTTTTATATTTTTTTGTGCTTTGTCACATATTATTTTTACAACATTTCGTACAATCACTCTGTTGTTCCTTTTTATTTATTCATGATGGCCAATATTCCAATGATTATGGGTAAATTATTGCCTTTTTTAGGTCATTTTTGGTCCTTAGGAGTAGAAGAACAATTTTATTTGTTTTGGCCATGGTTTGCTAAATTGGAAAATAAAAAACTTTTAAAATTATCAATTACTCTAGTTATAATTCTCTTTGGATTAAAAATTGTTTTTTGGAAGTTTGGATTTTCAATACCTGAATTAATAATAAGTGTTACTAGATTTCATACAATGATTATTGGTTGTATTGGTGCCATAATATACTTTAGTGACTTAAAAAACAATTTTTCAAATAAATACCTTCAATTTATTTCATGGTTGGTACTAATTTTAATTGCATTAAATAAGTTTCCTGTCCCATCTTTAATTGCTAATGAAATTGTATCAGTAATAACTGTATTTATAATTTTTGCTCAAATTGAAAGAAAAAATTATATTGTTGATTTAGATAATAAATT
>CAISUR010000008.1 GCA_903888655.1 uncultured Bacteroidota bacterium
AAAGTATTTAGTAAAATAAAAATAAATCTAAAAATATAGTTTTAGACTATTGATTTATGATGTAGATTGTAAGTCTTTATGGTATTCAAATAAGAATTAATACCACCGTTTTTTATTTTGTTTGGAAGCCTCTGATTTTCTTGAATTAGATGTGTTTTCTTTTTTCTTATTTCTTAAATCAGGTTTAGCATCCGGATTTGGAACTACATCAGTATAAGGATAAGGATGTTCTTTTTCTACTTTTACATTGATTTTAATTAATTTTTCAATGTCTTTCCAATAGGGTTGTTCATCTTGCGCACAAAAAGAAATGGCTAAACCACTATTTCCAGCTCTTCCCGTTCTACCAATTCGGTGTACATAAGTTTCAGAGATGTTTGGAATATCAAAATTGATAACATAAGGTAAGCTTTCAATATCAATCCCTCGTGCGGCAATATCTGTTGCTACCAAAACTGATATTTCTTTGTTTTTAAAGGCATCTAAAACACGTTGTCGTGCATTTTGAGATTTATCGCCATGAATGGCTTCTGCAGTTACTCCGTTTTTCTTTAGTGCTTTGACAACGTTATCAGCTCCGTGTTTGGTTCTAGTAAAAACCAAAACATTATCAATCTTATCATTTCTAATGATGTGGTATAATAATTTTCTTTTATCTTCTTTTCCAACAAAATAAACCTTTTGATTTACAGTTTCTGCTGTTGATGAAATAGGGGTTACTGAAACATATTTTGGTTTGGTTAAAAAAGTATCAGCTAATTCGCGAATTGCCATTGGCATTGTCGCCGAAAATAAAAGTGTTTGTCGGTTATCGGGAGTCAATTTAACAATTTTCTTCACATCATTAATGAATCCCATATCCAACATTTGATCTGCTTCATCTAACACCAAAAAGTGTAAATGATCTAAATCAATAAACCCTTGTTTATGTAAATCTAAAAGTCTGCCCGGAGTTGCAATAAGAATATCAATTCCTTTTTTTAATTGATCAACTTGTGGCACTTGACTCACCCCGCCAAAAATGACCATAGAACGAATGTTGGTATATTTTCCATAGGTATTAAAACTTTCGTCTATTTGAATAGCCAGTTCGCGAGTTGGAGTAACTACTAATGTTCTAATAAGTTTTCTTTTAGCAGAAGAGCCTACTAATCGGTGTAATGAATTAATAATTGGTATGGCAAAAGCGGCAGTTTTTCCGGTACCTGTTTGAGCACAACCTACTAAATCAGTTCCTTCTAATATAATCGGAATGGCTTGCTGTTGAATAGGAGTTGGTGTTTCATATCCCTCTTCGGCTAATGCTTGTAGTATGTTTTTTAATAAGTTTAAATCGTTGAATGTCATAAATATCTTCGTCTTGCTTGTTTTGTATCAAGAAATTTCCTTGGCAAAGATAGGTTATATTTATTTAAGCACTCAATGAAGATACTATTGCCAAGATTAATTTGTATTGGTATTGAAAATAATCAATATTTTGAATTAATATTCTCCATTCAACAACTCACCACCAATAGCCGATTTGGCTTCAATTCCCAATTTTTTCATCATTTCATAAGTAGTGCAAACAGCTGCTGAAGTTACTGGAATTCCACATGCTGCCTGAATCAAATCGATTGCTTCCAAAGATGGCATTTGCACACAAGCCGAAACGACTAAAACATCCACGCCAGTCAAGTCAAGTTGTTTGTAAATTTCTAATAAGTTCATTGGGTTTTGTGCCGCGACTTCCAAATTATCCGGAATTTCAAGCGCAATACTTTGTTTCACTTTAATCCCTTGGTGTTCGATATAATCAACCACCATATCTGTTAAAGGTCTCATGTAGGGTGTAATTATCGAAATTTGTTTGGCTCCCAAAACGTTCAATCCATTAATCAAAGCTCCAGCTGAAGTGACAATAGGAGTAGGGAAGTCGTTTGCTACTGTTTCTTGGTGTAAATTTACTTCTGAAACACAATGATAACCACGTCCCATACTCATAATGGCGACCAAGCAGGCGTAACCCATGACATCTACGTGAGCATCTGAAAGTTCTTGTGCGCATTTTAAACTCATCGCATCCATAGCTTCGAGTTCTTCTTTGGTGACTTTCTTCATGCGCATTCTGCTGCTGTGAAAGGTAAAACGTTCTGGCAATAGCGTTTCACGGGCTCTAAAAATTGTAGGTATCTCGGTTTCCATCGTCACGTTGGATGAGGGAACTATTTGACCTATTCTGAATTTCATTTTCATTTTATAATTAAATTTCTTTAACCGTATTTACAATAGTTCCAATGCCTTCTACAGTGGCTTCAACAACATCGCCATCATACAACCATTCTTGAGGATTTCTACCAGCACCAACACCAGCAGGCGTTCCTGTGGCAATAATATCGCCTGGTTCTAAAGTAAACA
>CAISUR010000009.1 GCA_903888655.1 uncultured Bacteroidota bacterium
CAGGATATGTGGATACAGCCTTATTACAACAAACGTATATTGATTTTTTAAAATCTGTTAATAGTTATAATGAAACTACTTTCGATTATTCTAAATTGAAATTAAATTCTGATTCAGTAGAATACGAGAACATTCAAGCAAGGCATATTGTATTTGCTGAAGGATTTGGGATGCTTTTAAATCCATTTTTTAATAAATTGCCATTAGATGGAACCAAAGGGGAGTTACTCCTCATTAAAGCCCCAAAATTAGATTTGGACGTCATAGTTAAATCGGCAATTTTTGTGATACCGCTTGGCAATGATTTATATAAAGTAGGTGCTACTTACAATTGGGAAGATAAAACAAATATTCCAACAGAGACTGGTAAAGAAGAACTTGTAAAGAATCTAAAAGAATTAATACATTGTGATTTTGAAATTATAGAACACTATGCGGGAGTGCGTCCTACAGTGAAAGATAGAAGGCCATTAATTGGAACGCATCCCTTATATAAAAATGTTCATATTTTAAATGGTTTAGGCACTAGAGGTGTGATGCTAGCTCCCGAAATGGCTCATGAATTATATAATCACATTGAACATAAAAAACCATTAGATAAGAATATAGATATTACTAGAATTAAGAATTTTGTTTCCAGTTTTTATCAAAATGAATAAATAAATTGATGTAAATGTTTCTTGATATTCTTGCTGTGACAGGCATTAAAGCCAAAATTACAACCACAATCCCAATAAATGTTTCTAAAACATTCAATTGTAATATCAAATTTAAAATTACAAAAACAGCAACTCCAACAGCGACTGTAACGCCATAACTAACATACATCGCTCCATAAAAGAAAGAAGGTTCAATTTTATATTGTGTATGACAATGGCTACAAGTATCATGCATTTTATATAAAGTGCTTAATTTGTAGGGGTTTTTTTCAATATACATACTTTCTTCCTGACATTTTGGACAACTTCCTGTTAAAATGCTATTTATTACCGTTCCTTTTTTTAACATTTGCAAAAAATTTAACTTCGTGACTTCTTTTTAAAATCTTTAGAGTACAAAGGTACTCTTTAACGAAGTTTTTAATGTAACAATTGTAACAAATTATATGCTAAATATTCATAATTTATCGGTTTCTTTTGGTGGTTCGTATCTTTTTGAAGAAGTAACGTTTCGATTAGGTTCTGGCGATCGAGTAGGACTTGTGGGTAAGAATGGTGCTGGCAAATCAACGATGCTTAAAATTCTTGCGGGTGATTTCAAACCAGATTCTGGTCAAATTGCAACCGAAAAGGAGGTGCGAATGGGGTTTCTTCGTCAAGATATTGATTTTGAAGAAGGAAGAACAGTACTTGAAGAAGCGTATCAAGCTTTTACGGAAATCAAAGAAATTGAAAAAAAGCTTGAGGAAATCAATCATCAATTAGTAACCAGAACGGATTATGAAAGTGAAGCATACAGTCAAATTATTGAGGATTTATCAGATTACACACATCGTTTTGAACTACATGGCGGATACAATTATGTTGGTGATACCGAGAAGATTCTATTAGGACTCGGATTTAAAAGAGAAGTTTTTAATGATCAAACCGATACGTTTTCTGGTGGTTGGAGAATGCGAATTGAACTAGCAAAATTATTACTACAATCGAATGATATTTTGCTTTTGGATGAGCCAACCAATCACTTGGATATTGAGAGTATAATTTGGTTAGAAGGATTTTTGAGGAATTTCCCTGGGGTGGTGGTGATTGTATCTCACGACAAAATGTTTTTGGATAATGTGACGAATAGAACTATTGAAATTTCTCTCGGAAAAGCCTACGATTTTAATAAACCTTATTCAGAATATTTAGAATTGCGTCATGAAATTCGTGAAAAACAGTTGGCAACTCAAAAGAATCAAGCCAAAAAAATTGAAGAAACCGAAAAATTAATTGAAAAATTTAGAGCTAAAGCCTCCAAAGCCTCAATGGCTCAATCGTTAATTAAAAAGTTAGATAAAGTGGAACGAATAGAAGTTGATGAAGATGATAATTCTGTAATGAATATTTCATTTCCTGTTTCTAAAGTTCCTGGAAAGGTCGTGATTGAAGCTGATAAAGTGACCAAAGCTTATGGAGATAGAGTAATTTTAAAAGACATTTCTCTCCTTGTTGAACGAGGAAGTAAAATTGCTTTTGTAGGGCAAAATGGGCAAGGAAAATCAACTTTTATTAAAGCAATTGTAAATGAATTTGAATATCAAGGCGAAATCAAATTAGGTCACAATGTTCAGGTAGGTTATTTTGCTCAAAATCAAGCAGAATATTTAGATGGTGAAATAACATTGCTAGAAACTATGGAAAATGCTGCTACCGATACCAATCGAAGTAAAGTTAGAGATATGTTAGGTTCTTTTTTATTTAGAGGTGATGATGTAGAAAAAAAGGTCAAAGTATTATCGGGTGGCGAACGAAATCGTTTGGCACTTTGTAAATTATTATTGCAACCCATTAACGTATTAGTAATGGATGAGCCTACTAATCACTTGGATATTAAATCTAAAAATGTATTGAAAGCAGCACTTCAAAAATATGAAGGCACATTATTATTAGTTTCGCACGACAGGGATTTTCTTCAAGGAATGTCTAATATCGTTTATGAATTTAAAGATCAAAAAATAAAAGAGTATTTAGGTGATATTAACTTCTTTTTAGAACAGCGTAATATGGAAAACATGCGTGAGGTTGAAAAGAAGGATAAGACAGATTTGTTTTCAAAAGCACAATCGAAGGAAGTTGTATCTACAAAAATATCTTATGAAGATCAAAAGAAGAATAAATCACTTCAAAATCGTTTGAGTAAAATAGAGAGTCAAATTAAGCAATTGGAAATCGATATTCAAAGTGACGATAAAGCGTTGGCTTCCAACTATGATAAACATATAGAAGATGCTAATTTCTTTATAGCTTATAATAAGAAAAAATCAGATTTGGATAAACTTCTAGAAGATTGGGAAGAAGTTCAAGGAGAAATTGATCGTATGAACTAAATTATCGAAATGGATGGCGAATTTGCCAGTCTATTTTTGGTTCAAGATTCTTGAAGAATTTTCCAAGATATTGATTAATGATTTTATTATTGTGATAAATGAATCCAGACATTTTTACAGGTATCGCTCCAATAGAGCTCTTAATTTCTAGTGCTGTTCTCCCAAAAATTACCTTTTTAAATCCGTTTTCAATTCCAAATTCAGTCATGTTATAAAGCATGTTCAAATACAACATGTTTTCTTTTTGAATTTGAGAGTCATATCCCAAAAAATAAGTTTCTAAAACCGTTCCGTTAAGAATAATCGTATGGAATCCTACTAATTTTCCTTCTAAAAAATAGCCAAATAATAAAAAATGATTGCCACAATACTTCTTCATCGAAGCGAAATGATTTTTAGCTAAAAAAAACGTATTGAAAGGTGCATTTTTAGCTACATAATAATACAAATTATATATACTTTCCTCTTGGTCACTAATCTCTTCTAAAGATAATTCTTTAATTTGAATTCCATCAAACTTCTTGTGAGCGCGTTTGTATTGATCTCTATATTTTTTAGAAAACGCGTCTATGTAGTCCGATTTATTTTTCCATTTATCATTGATAAATAAGATCATATTAGGTTGCGAATTGAATTCATACATTTTTGAAAACGTATATTTTTTAAATTCTTCAGAACAACTTTCATAGAAATCTTTAAATGAAACTAAATGAATGTTAGTTTTTTTATTCTTAAAATAGCTAGTTATTTCATGAGCACTATTCAATAAAATAGAACTTATGAATTCAAAGTCAATTTCTTTTGAAAAAGAATAGCCGTTTTGACCAGTCATCATATTATTTCCAATAAATAAAGTGTGAGAACCAAAGTTTCTAAAAATGACGTTTCTGAAAAATGTTTTCAGACATTTATCCCGTTCCCCGAAAGATTCTAACTTATTAAGATCTAGATATTGAGCTAAAGAAACGCCGATTAGATTTTCGTGTTCAAATATCCCAATATAGAAACATTGCATATTTGACGGTGCCGATTTTTCAAGTACTTTTAAATAATTAGTTTGAAGGAAAATATTATCAATTGCCACATCATCCCAGTTTTTGGGAAGATTATCGGTGTTATTGTATATTGTATAAGAGAGTCCTTTCATAAAAAAATCGCCCTACAAATGTAGAGCGATAGGTATATAATTAAATGTTAAAATTACATCATTTGGCAGATAATTCCTCCCATGATTGTTCCGGTAACAACCCAATATCCGCCAGCAATAAGTGTGTATTTCCAACTTCTTCTTTCAAAAAGAGCTCCCACACCAATTACAGGTAAACAGAAAAATAATCCAGTCATAAAACCATGTAATGCACCGTGTTTAAAGGTTCTAAATGCAGTTCCATAATCAGCTAAAAAGGCTGAATAGGAGGGAAGTGCTTTGTCTGCATTGCCACCAACCATTCCTAATGCACCAGTTTGATGGATCACCAAGAATTGTAACACAAATGAGATAAAAAAAGCATAAATAAACGCCATTAGCATCGTGAGGAGCATATTACCTCCTTTAATTTTTTCTTCGGAAATTCCCGATTCTCGCATCCAAATTTTTCCAAAAACTTTTGGATTGTACCAAATAAATCCGACTATTAACGATGAAAATGCCGATAATAATAGTGTAAGAATTGTGTGCATAAGTTATTGTTTTATAAGTTTGTCTAACAAATATATAAATATTTTTTTAGCAAAAAACAACAATTTCTATAATTGCATCATTTTTTTGATTTTGATAAACAATTCTTAAAATTTTAATTCGGATAACTTACATTTTTTAGTACTATGCAGTGTTAAAACACTATTTTCATTTCACAATTAAATGTTCGATTTGATTTCTAAACACGAGCGATCCATCAAATGAATCTAGTAAAATGATGCTGTCTGTTGTGACTTTTCCTGCCAAAATCTCTTTACTTAATTGATTCAATACTTCTCTCTGAATCACACGTTTTACAGGTCTTGCTCCATATTGTGGGTCATATCCTTTTTGAGCCAAATAATCAATCGCTTCTGGTGTTGCATCCATTGTAATGTTTTGATGTGCTAGCATTTTAGTTACACTTTTTAGTTGTATTCCTACAATTTGTTTGATATTGGCAGGGGTTAATGGTGTAAACATCACAATTTCGTCAATTCTGTTGATAAATTCTGGACGAACTATTTGTTTTAACAAGCCAAGAACTTCTACTTTAGCAGCTTCTGTTGTAGCTTCTACACTTCCTTTAAGATTATCAAATTTCTCCTGTATAATGGCACTTCCTATATTAGAAGTCATGATGATGATGGTATTTTTAAAATCGGCTACTCGACCTTTATTATCGGTTAATCGTCCTTCATCTAATACTTGTAGTAAAATATTAAAAGTGTCTGGATGTGCTTTTTCAATTTCATCTAACAGAATTACTGAATAGGGCTTTCTGCGAACGGCTTCCGTCAATTGCCCTCCTTCATCATATCCCACATAGCCGGGAGGCGC
>CAISUR010000010.1 GCA_903888655.1 uncultured Bacteroidota bacterium
TTTAAAATTGAAGGGCGATTGAAAGATATTGTGTATGTGAAAAATAATGTGTCCTATTTAAGACAAAAACTAGATGCTTTTCTAGCAGAAAATAGTGATAAATATACCAAAGCTTCTTCTGGAAAATGCACTTATACTTTTGATTCATCACTCGATAGAACGTTTAATCGTGGTTATACCGATTATTTTGTTAATGAAAGACGCAGTTCTATTGGGTCTTGGGAAAGTCCAAAATCCAAAGGGCAATACATTGGTAAATTAATTCAAACCGTGGGTAATTCTTATGAAATTGAGAATGGACATTTGCTTAATAATGGAGATGGTCTTTGCTTTATAAATGATAAGAATGAAGCCGATGGTATTTATGTCAACCGAGCGGAAAACGGATTTGTATATCCGAATGTGTTGAAGGAAATTAAAGAGGGAACTTTTATTTATCGCAATAACGATGCGGCTTTTATCAAAATTGTGGAGCGTGAAGACAGTGCTGTTCGAAAAATTAGCACCACGTTGCTTTTATCAGAAAATGAAAAGGGTTTCGAATTAAAAGCAACCGATGAAGATGGTAATGTGAGCGTTGTCACTTTGGAACATCCAAAAGAACCCACTAAAAACAACGAATCCATTGCAGAAAATTTCAAAATAAATTTAGCCAAAACAGGATTTACGCCTTATACGGCTGATGAAATACATATTGATTTTACTGGAAATTGGTTTCTTCCTATTTCAAAAATCAATGAAATGAGAAGAACAGTATTTGAGCAATTGTCGGAAATTCGTTTGGCAAATTACAAACGAGAGGAACATCAAATTGTGAAAACATCGCATCCTTATCCGGAAAGCAAACTGGATTTTACTTATAATGTAGCCAATAAAGTGGCACGCAAGTTTTATGAGCGCCACGGAGTAACGGAGATTGAAAAAGCCTTTGAATTGCAATGGGATCCAGGGAAATCTCGTGTGATGACTACCAAATATTGTATCAAATATGAACTAGAAAAATGTCCAAAATACCACAAAGATACGTTGGGAGTAAAGGTGAAAGAGCCGTTGGTATTGAAGCAAGGAGAATTGGAATACAAGCTAAAGTTTAATTGCAAACCATGTGAAATGGAAATTTGGGAAAAGGATGCCGAATTTGAGATTGAAGAAGATTAAATGAATACTTATAGTTGTATTGAAAAGAGCGATAATTAAATTATCGCTCTTTTTTTATTAAAACATTACAGCCATTTCTTCTCTTGTTCAGTAGCGTCTAATATGTCAATTCCTAAGGTCTTTTTAAATTCTTCGGCCACCTTAAAAGCATCGGCTTTGTCTTCGGTTTTATAGCACGTAATGTGTTTGTTTCGGTCATAAAACAAATTCAAATATATGATATCACTTGTTATGGTTGTGGTAGCTGATACGACATTGATAGTCTGACTCTCTTTTGTTTTAAAAACAGATATGTATTCAAACTCTGGAAAAGGTTTCCATTTTCCGAATTTAAGTCCAAAAATATATTTTATAGTTCTATAGGTTTTATTTTCAAGATTTATTTCAGTGCCTTCAGTTGAAATTAAATTCAAGCCTATGACTATAAACAGCAACCCAAAAAAGAAGTTAAAAAGAAAAATAAAGAGTCCGAAAAGTGCTAAAACAAATCCAAAAAACTTTTTAGCGAATAGCACTGGTTTTAAATAGTGAATGGTTTTCATAGTGGCTTGTTGAGATGATTATTCTTGATTTTCGGTTTGATTTAGCAATTGACTCATTTGTTTTAATTTATCTAAAGGCATTGTTTTGAGTTGTTGTTGCCAGTTGTTGTCTTCTATTTTGGGAATTAACTTGGTTAAAGGATGTGTTTCGTTTACAGGACTGTTGGCGTCTTGTTTAAAAACTAATAAGTCGTTGGGTTGGCAATAGAGCGCTTTGCAGATTAGGTTGAGGTTGTCTAAACGCATGACATGGGTGTCGTTGTTTAAAATTTTATGGGCGGTGTGGGGGGCAATGCCAATTTTTACTAGAAA
>CAISUR010000011.1 GCA_903888655.1 uncultured Bacteroidota bacterium
ATAGTATTTGATTAAATTTTTAAGTTTAATAATAATTATTAGGTTTTTATAGATAAAGAAACTTTATTGTTGTTGCAAAAAAGTAAAAATTTGCAAAAGCTCTTAATAGTTTTTACATTTTTATCTGCCTGAAATAAAATAAGTTAAGTGTAAATTTAGGTAAACTAATTATTTTTTTAACAGATTAAACTTCACGATATATAGATTTTAGTTGTTATTTTAATGTCTATTGGTCATTATTGCTACTCAAAAATTTATTATTTGATAGTTATCTAAATAGTACAAAAACATTATGATTTTTATGGAGTTTATTTGTTATTGTCTCTTTATCCATTTCATTTATTTTTATATTTACTAGTATCAGCTACAACAATAATCTATATTTCAATACTAAAAAAATTTAGTTTATCAAATATACTACTTTTTGGTAATGATTAATTGATACCGTAAAAATTTTGGTCTACTTATATTTTAGAGTAATATCATCAAATGAATTATTTGTTATTTAAATCATTTGCACTTTTATGTTATTTTAATTATTTTTATAAATATACAATTGATTTTTAGTAATTTAGACTTACTTAATTTCTAAATTATGCTAAAAAAAACTATTTTACTTGAAAACAAAGCTTCATTAACAGCAAAAAATCTTCAATTAGTAATAAAATCTGAAGTTAGAGAAAGTACTATTCCCATTGAAGATATTGGATTTTTGGTAATTGATCATCCTGAAATTTATTTGAGCATTCCAGCGATGAATTTATTAATTGAATACAATTCTGCTGTAATTCTTTGTGGAAACAATCATTTACCCAATGGTATGTTTTTAAACCTCAACAGCCATCACATTCAACAAGAAATTTTTAAAAATCAAATTGATGCTAGTGTGCCGCTAAAAAAACAATTGTGGCAACAAACCGTTATTGAAAAAATAACCAACCAAGGAATATTATTAGAAAAGATAACAGGAGAAAAAAACTCGTTTGATTTTTTATGCACTAAAGTATTGAGCGGTGACAGTACAAATATGGAAGGGGTTGCTGCCAGTCATTATTGGAAATCTTTTTTTGAGGTAAAGTTTAAAAGAGAACGCTTTGGCGATTATCCCAATAATTTTCTGAATTATGGATATGCCATTCTTCGGGCGGCAACAGCAAGAGCTTTATCGGGAAGTGGATTGTTAAATACGCTTGGTATTCATCACAAAAGCAAATACAATGCTTTTGCTTTGGCAGATGATATTATGGAACCCTTTCGACCTATTGTAGATGAAAAGGTTTTTGAAATTATGCAAAAGTATGATGAACAAGAATTAAACACCCTTCTTAAATCGGAATTTTTGCAAATACTCACCCGAACTGTTTACTTCAAAGAGGAAAAAAGCCCTTTGATGGTGGCATTACAAAAAACGGCAAGTTCTCTTCAACAATGTTATACTGGAGATAGAAAGAAAATAAAATATCCAAAATTATGGAGCTAAACCGATACCGAATTATGTGGCTATTTGTATTTTTTGACTTACCGACAGAAACAAAGAAAGACAAAAAAAATGCGTCTGGATTTAGAAACAACTTGCTTAAAGATGGTTTTAGCATGATGCAATATTCTGTTTATGTACGTCATTGTGCCAGTAGCGAAAGTGCCGATGTACACGAAAAACGAATACACCGATTACTCCCGCCTTTGGGCAAAGTAAGTGTATTGCGAATAACCGACAAACAATTTGGCAATATCCTCAACTTTTGGGGCAAAGCCGAAATACCCGCAGCACCTCAACCTACTCAATTAGAATTGTTTTAGTAGGGATAGTTAGCGAGCTGTCCTAAAATATAATCCTTCAGGATTTAATATTAAATCGATCCTCATTCCATTTATTTGGATTATTGGATATATAATTAAATATATTCTGATATGATTGTTCATTTTTAATGATATGATCATGAAAAGAACGATGCCAAGCAAAATCTTCAAATCCTAATTTATGAATTTGACTCGAAGATGTAGTTTTTAATGCACCCATCAAACTTGATAATGATTTTATTTTTGGTACGGAAAGCTCGTGAGCTGTCCTTTCGGAATCATCCTCTGAAATTTTATTTTTCAACAGATTTGAATCTATCTCTAAAATCAAATGAAAATGATTGGGCATAATCACATAATTATGAATATCAACATATTTATATTGACGCATTAACCAATTGATTTTTTCATCAACAATTAATCCATATTGATTTAATTCAACAGTATAATCTATTTCAGGATTATGGATTTTGGAATTATGAATTTTGGAATTATGAATTTTGGAATTATGTATTTCGGAATTATGTATTTCGGAATTATGTACGGACAGGTCGCAACCTGTCCTAACAGAAATCACGCGCCCCAAACAACACAAATTATTTTTGACACAATTGGTAACGAAATATAAATTATTCTTTGAATAATCATATCCTTTCAAACGATTGGATTTTCTTTTTTTCATGGCTTATAAATTTTTAAATGGCTGATATAAAGAATTTTAACAAATTCAATACAAACATATAAAAAAAATAATAATCAAATACTTTTTTTTTTCACAAATCTGCATCACAAATCTGCATCCATACGGACAGATCGCAATCTGTCCCTACACATCATCCAATCCACGAATTTTAATTACGAATTTTAATTACGAATTTTAATTACGAATTTTAATTACGAATTTTAAT
>CAISUR010000012.1 GCA_903888655.1 uncultured Bacteroidota bacterium
ATAAATTGTCAGTAAGTGGATACAAAATATGACAAGATGACATTTTAAGTTTATTAAACTTTAAAATAGTAATAAGCTGTATTTATGATTTTTATGTAAAATCTAAAATGAGAATTTACAAATCACCAATTTAATTGTTCAATACCTAATCAAGAATATATCATAAAATTAACATTGAAAAAGTAAATGAAATTGTACCTAAAGTATTGGAATATAATAAAAAACATACTGAAATTAATTTTAATTAATCATTAAAAACTAAAATCCAAAGGTTCTTTAATATAAATAGCGTGGTAAAGATATTCTTTACCACGCTACATATTTCTTAATAAAAATTTATTGTAATAGATTTTTTTGTAAAAAATAGTTACCTATTCTTTAATAACTTTTTTGGTTAAAATTCCTTTATCAGAAACTATTTTCATCATGTAAACTCCAACTGATAAATCAGCTACATTTATTTGAGCTTCTGAAACATCAGATAATTTCACATTTTTTACAATTCTACCATTTGTATCCGTTATTTCAATTGAGGACATAGTAGCTTGTGTAGAATTAGTAATGTTTATAATATCTTTAGTTGGATTAGGATATGTAGAAAATTTTGTTTCAAGAACTGTATTATTAGATAATGTTTGAGAAACTGTAAAGTTGTCGATTAACAACGCTTCTGTTGTACTAGCAGTTGTATTGGCATCAGTTGTATTTAAGAAACTAAAGTAGTAAACACCAGAATTTGTTGGTGTAAATGAATAAGTCTTTAAACCATAAGCTGTATTAGATGCAGTTACTGTAGCTAATGTATTTGTTTGTGAAGCAGCAGTTTGGTCACTTCCGTAACTCAATGTATAAGTTGAAGAAGTTACTGATGGAGCGGTAGCAGAAAGATATACTCTATCATAATATGTAACTGTAACAGGACTACCAGCAACTAAATTAACTCCCCTAGAATACACAATTGCAGAAGACGCAGCTGTTGCATTTGCAATAGATACCATCGAAGATAAACCATCTTGCACCAAGGCACTTCCTGTACCACCATAAATTACAAACCAGTCAGATCCATTTGGTTCTGGGTCTGCTAGCCAACCTATATTAGGAAAATCATCAATTTCAAAACTAGTAGTATAAGTAGGATCAGCAGGTTGAAAAGTGGTGTGGAATGAAATAGGATCAGTAAAAGCACTCAAACCAACAAAAGAGCCACAATCACTTTTTGTATAAATTTCATATGCAGTACTTGGAGTCAAACCATTAATAGTGTATGGAGAACTTATTCCAGATGTGGTTGTTCCAGTACCAGTTGTAAAATTGTATGGACCATATTCAATATTAGCAGGATTTGATGAAGTAAATGTCAAATTTGCAGATGTTAATGTTGTCGATGGAATGGCAACGTTTACTGGTCTTGCACAAGCAACTGATTTTCCAAAAATTGTAACTGGTCTATGAGCTGAAGCAACATTTGTCAATGTTGTCCCATTTGCAGTTGTTGAAGAATAAACTTTAGCTCCAATTGTCATATCAGTATTCGAAGTCAAAGCGCTTGCAGTAGTAGCTATTGGGTTTGAAGCATTTTGATAATCAAAAGCTACAAATATTCCGCCTCCAGTATAGGTAAAGTTACTTGTGAAAGGAATTGTAAACTGACCAATTGTATCGGGTAAAGTAACAGCACCATTATAAACAGAAGTCATACCAGTAATTGTTGTAGCCCAAGTATTACTTTTTGTGTTTGTTGTTGCAGTTGTGTTCTGAAGATATACATTAATAGTTCCCGTAGTTGGTGCATTTAGACCAGCAGTGTAATTGAATGCAATGGCATTTAGTACATCATTAGCAGCAAAACCTGAGTTTGTTAATTCTGTTGCTGTAATTAACCACACTGATTTTTGATATTTGTAAGCTCCTTGAGGACCTCTCACTGACGATTGAGATTGTGCTGCTAAAGTAGCAATGTAATCGCTTTGTGCACTAACACTTGAGCTTATTGCAAAAAGTGTGAACATAAATAATAAAGTAATTTTTTTCATAAAGTAATAAATTTAAATTTTTTTGTGCTCAAATATATGCTTTTTTTAATTTCAAAAAAAAATATTTAACTTTCTTTTTCCAAAGAGCCAATAACGGAGGTTGCTAATGAATTTCCCAATACATTCGTTGCGCTACGAAACATATCACAAAAATGATCAATGGGAAGTATCAATGCTATTCCTTCAACCGGAATTTTAAA
>CAISUR010000013.1 GCA_903888655.1 uncultured Bacteroidota bacterium
AAATTCTACAGAAACTTGTAAAAATGCGTAAAGACAGTGCCGAGATTTATACAAAACAAAATCGTCCTGATTTGGCAGAACCTGAATTAGCTCAAATTGCTATAATTGAACAGTTCTTACCAGCACAATTGTCTGAAGAACAAGTTGAATCAATCGTCTCGAAAATAATTTCAGAAACAGGAGCATCTGGAATTGCATCTATGGGAAAAGTAATGGGTTTGGCATCAGCGCAAATTGGAGGACAAGCTGAAGGAAAAACTATTTCTGCGATTGTAAAGAAGTTATTAGTTTAAAATTCGTATTTAAAATAAGGCTGCGTAGTTCAACTGGATAGAATATCAGATTTCGGCTCTGAGGGTTGGGGGTTCGAATCCCTTCGCGGTCACTAGTGTAATATTGTGAAATGATTTCAGTTAAATGGAATATTTTGTTTACATCATAAAAAGTGAAGTAGATGGTAGACTTTATAAAGGCCAATCGACAGACATACATAAGAGATTAAAAGAACATAATTCAGGTAAAACAAAATCCACAAAAGGTTATATTCCGTGGAAGTTGGTTTATTTTGAAAAGTTTGAAACGTTAGAACAAGCAGTTCAAAGAGAAAAATATTTCAAAACCGGTAGCGGTAGGGAGTTATTAAAAAAAAATTCTATTGCAAAATTCTTTATAGAATTTTTTTTCATTTAACGCAGTCAACTGGATACCTGCCTGCCGGCAGGCAGGGAATATCAGATTTCGGCTCTGAGGGTTGGGGGTTCGAATCCCTTCGCGGTCACAAATTATTCTTTTTGCACAAACAATTTTAATAATGCTTTTTTTGTTCAGATTAAAAGCAAATTTATTAGATTAAAAACTACACGATGCTTATATAACGACTTTCTGTGTTAGTTATCGAAAATATTTTAGTTCCGTTACTACCCAGCGTAGATTTGTATCAGAAAATTAAACAACTGATATGATTACTACAACTCAAAATATGACAACGGGAAATAAAAAACGATTTATAATCTTTTTCGTTTTATTTTTACTTTCTAGTTTTGGAATGTTTGGACAGACTAAAGTTGCTACAGTTGTAGCTTCAAATACAATCGAAGTTTCAAAATTTGTAACACAACAAGTGGCGTTAGATTCAGATGTTGATTTTATGAACTGGTTTATGGGATCTAAACAAACACAAACTAGTAATGAAGGAACCGAAGAAGCTTCAAATTCTTCAATTGCTAGAAAAAAACAAATACTTTCTTCGGGAGTGGTTCCTAATAAAGTTTTATATAGAACCTTTGTGAAAAAAGTATTAAGTCAAGAAAGTGCCTTAGCATAGTTTTTCAATAATGATTTTAGGTTAGTTAGATAATGAACCTCCAATTTTTTTTGGAGGTTTTTTTTACAATATATATTAAGGTATAGATAAATCTTTTTTTATAACATAAAAATTTAATCGCTTTAGATTCAATTTTGGTAGATATTGCCCAAACTTTTGGTTTATGGATTCAAAATTAATCAGGTCAAAATCTTAAAAAAACGATTTGTAAAAATCTGTGAATCTGTGGCTGTTATTTTAGCTATTGCAAGGAA
>CAISUR010000014.1 GCA_903888655.1 uncultured Bacteroidota bacterium
TATAATGTGTTGTTAATGATTTGTTATTTAAAATTTCTTCATCAGAATCAATGCAAAAACTGAATAATTAATCATGTCTTGATAATTAGCATCAATACCTTCAGAAACCAATGTCTTTCCTTTATTATCTTCTATTTGTTTGACGCGAAGCAACTTTTGCAAAATTAAATCGGTTAACGAACTAACACGCATTTCACGCCATGCTTCGCCGTAATCATGGTTTTTATCTTCCATCAATTGTTTGGTTACGGCAATTTTTTTATCGTATAATGCTACCGCATCAGAAGTATGCAAATCTGGTTGATCGACAACTCCTAATTCCAATTGAATAAGTGCCATAATGCAATAGTTTATAATTCCAATAAATTCCCCTGTTTCATCTTCGTCTATTTTTCGGACTTCATTTTCTTGTAAGCTTCTAATTCGTTGTGCTTTTATAAAAATTTGGTCTGTTAAAGATGGTAATCGTAAAATTCGCCAAGCACTACCATAGTCTGTCATTTTTTTGCTAAACAAATCACGGCAAATGCCAATTACTTTGTCATATTCTTGCGAAGTATTCTTCATTAATAATATCTTTGTATGAATTTTGTTCAAAAGTAAATAAAAAATAAGCAATAAGCAATAAGCCTTCTGGTGGTTTCGCTTAAAGCCTATTGCCTAAAGCTTAACGCTAAATAATGACGATCAACTGCAACGGAAATCTTATCGATTTATCTTCTCCCAAAGTAATGGGAATACTTAATGTAACTCCCAATTCATTTTATGATGGCGGGAAACATAATGATGAAAAATCAATTTTATCTCAAGTTGAAAAAATGCTTGATGAAGGTGCAACTTTTATCGATATTGGCGGTTATTCTAGTAAACCTAATGCGGAATTTGTTTCAGAAAAAGAAGAATTGCAACGCCTAATTCCAATTATTCAGAAAATTATTTATGAGTTTCCAAATGTTATTCTTTCAGTCGATACATTCAGAAGTAAAATTGCTAAAGAAGCCATCGAAAATGGTGCCGCTATAGTAAATGATATTTCGGCTGGCAATATAGATGATACGATGTTTCAAACAATTGCTGAACTTCAAGTTCCTTATATTATGATGCATATGAAAGGAACACCGCAAACTATGCAAACGTTGTCGCATTATGATAATATCATTAAAGAAATGATGTTTTATTTTTCCGAAAAAGTTGCTAAGGCAAGAAGTCTGGGGATTAATGATATACTCTTAGATCCTGGATTTGGATTTGCAAAAACAATTCAACAAAATTTTGAAATTTTAAGTAATTTAGAATTATTTCAACTGATGGACATCCCTATATTAGTGGGACTTTCCAGAAAATCAATGATTTATAAAACACTAGATATCAATGCTGAAATAGCACTTAACGGAACCACTACATTACATACTGTCTCGCTCCTTAAAGGTGCTAAAATAGTAAGAGTTCATGATGTGAAAGAAGCTGTAGAATGTATTAAACTACTTAAAAATCTAACTCTATTGTAGAAAAATACATTCCTTTTTTACAGATATTAAACTTCATCTGGAAAAATCTTTCCTGGATTTAAAATATTATTGGGATCGAAAACATATTTAATGCGCTCCATAAGTTCCAGATGTACTTTTGAAAAAGCTATACTCATAAAGTTTTTTTGTACAAAACCAATGCCGTGTTCTCCTGAAAGCGTTCCTTTTAGGGTTACAGTTAATTCAAATATTTCGCGGATTCCTTTAGGAACTTCAGTATGCCAATTTTCATCAGACATGTCGCCTTTAATGATGTTTACGTGCAAGTTTCCATCGCCTGCGTGTCCGTAACAAACCGATTGGAATCCGTATTTATTTCCTATTTTTTTGATTCCGTTTAATAATTCTGGTAAAACATATCTTGGCACTACGGTATCTTCTTCTTTATAAATCGAATTTGATTTTACGGCTTCGGCTACTGAACGTCGCATTTTCCACAAAGCATTTTTTTGGTCTGCAGTATCCGCAAATAACACTTCATCGATTTCAAATTGCTCTACAACGCCTAAAATTTTTTCGGCTTCAAGCATTAATATTTCAGGGTAATTGCCATCGACTTCAATTAAAAGGTGTGCCTGAACATTGTCATTGACATTGACATTGATGTTGTCATTGTATTTCAATGTCCAATCAATCGCATCGCGTTCCATAAACTCTAAAGCACTTGGAATGATTCCGGCTCTAAAAATGGCAGAAACAGCTTCACATGCTTGGCTGGCTTGGTAAAAAGGCACTAACATCAATACATTATGCGAATTTTGAGGCAATAGCTTTAAAACAATTTTGGTAATTACGCCCAATGTTCCTTCACTTCCAACCATCAATTGGGTGAGGTTATATCCTGTTGAGTTTTTCAATGTGTTCGCACCTGTCCAAATGATTTCTCCATTAGGTAAAACCACTTCTAAATTAAGCACATAATCTTTGGTAACACCATATTTTACGGCACGTGCCCCACCCGAATTTTCGGCTACGTTTCCTCCTATCCAACAACTTCCTTGACTGCTTGGATCTACGGGATAGAACAAACCTTTTTCGGCAACAGCTTCGCGCAATACTTGCGTGATTACGGCGGGTTCCACAATAACTTGAAGATTTTGTTCGTCGATTTCTAGGATTTTATTTAAACGTTCCATCGACAAACCTATTCCTTGATAAATAGACAAAGCACCACCACTCAAACCCGTTCGGGCTCCAATAGGAGTAGTTGGAATTTTATATTCGTTGGCTATTTTTAGAATTTCGGATATTTCTTTGGTATTGGCGGGTTTTAGCACCACGTGAGGCGGAAAAACATAATCTTCAGTTTCGTCGTGACCGTAGTGATTGCGGGTTTCTTGATCGGTGAAGATATAAGATGCGCCAACAATTGCGCTTAGTTTTTGAAGGATTTCTGGATGTAATTGCATTGTGTATGAATTGAGAAGTAAAAGTAGAAAAAAATAGTGATTAGTAAAAAGTAATTAGTGATTAGTAATTAGTGATTGGCGAAATAGTTTTTTTGAAATGATGATTTTGCGAAAGACGAATACAGGCTAGCCCTGATTGGAACAAACCGCCATGCGGTGTGGAAAGCAGGAAAAGGGAAACCAAAAAAGCGCCTGCGATTCGCTACTGAAATACATCAGCACAAGTGCTAAAGATTTTTATTATATGCGGTATTTTTGTGTAAATTTGTGAGAGTAAAACTTTGGAAATTGAAACAAGAATCCCATAAATCGGCGTTAACAGAAAAAGAGGGTGTGGAGCAACCTCGGTCGTTGAGTTACACTTCTATCGAGGTTATTAAACAAATGCGCAGAAAACAACCTTCAGCGCAGGAGTTGATAGATGGCATTTTGAATGGCGATAAAACGGCTTTGAGTCGTGCGATTACACTTGTAGAAAGCACTAATACTGAACATTTAGCGAAAGCCAATGCTATTATTCAAGCGTGTTTGCCACATGCTAATAAGTCGATTCGGATTGGAATTACGGGTGTTCCTGGCGTTGGAAAGAGTACGTTTATTGAAGCTTTTGGAACACACTTAACTGGTTTAGGAAAGAAAGTCGCCGTGTTGGCAGTTGACCCGAGTAGTACCATTTCGCATGGCAGTATTTTGGGTGATAAAACCCGAATGGAAGAATTGGTGAAAGACGCCAATGCGTTTATTAGACCAAGTGCTTCCGGCGAAACTTTGGGTGGTGTGGCGCGAAAAACTAGAGAAACCATTATTTTGTGCGAAGCGGCCGGATTTGATACGATTATTATTGAAACGGTGGGCGTAGGACAAAGCGAAACGGCGGTTCACAGCATGGTGGATTTCTTTTTGTTATTAAAGATTTCGGGGGCTGGCGATGAGTTGCAAGGGATTAAACGCGGCATTATGGAAATGGCAGATGCGATTGTGATTAACAAAGCCGATGGCGATAATATTAATAAAACGAAATTAGCGAAAACCGAATTTAATAGAGCCTTGCATTTATTTCCTGCAAAAAAATCGGGTTGGACTCCAACTGCGGCTACTTGCAGTTCGTATACTAAAGAGGGAATCGATGAAGTTTGGAATACGATTTCAGCTTATTTTGAATTGGTCAAAGGCAATCAGTATTTTGAAGCAAAGCGAAAAGATCAGAACCAATTTTGGATGATGGAAACAATCAATGAGCAATTGCAATCGAATTTTTATAGCCATCCTGAAATCATTAAACTTTTGCACGAAAACAAAAAAGCCGTGCAAAACGATGAAATTTCACCTTTTGCAGCGGCTATGATTTTGTTGGAGAAGTATTTTATTAAATAGTTCGTTATTCTTCGTAAGCTTCCATTTCTTTATCGTAAAATTCTCCAGCAAGCGTTATTAAATGCTCCATTTCCGATTCTAATTCGGTTTCATCTTCGCCTTCTAAATCTTCTAGAAATTCGACTTCATCATCTTTTAAATTGATAATAAAACGTGGGAAATCGAGGTGAATTACAAAGATATCATCTGGAAAATCAGAGTTGTCAGCTAAAACGAATTTTGGTAATTGCATTTTTTATATTTTAGATGTTAGATATCA
>CAISUR010000015.1 GCA_903888655.1 uncultured Bacteroidota bacterium
TTATAATTAAGTTTAATTTATCTATGATAATTTTAATCGATAATCTGTTAAATTAAAGTATAAATACCAACGCCTAAAATCTAAATAATTTATATTTGTCCATTGAAAATGCCAATATGAAATTCGATTTATTGCAAAAAGACCTCAATTCTAAAGCTAGAGCAGGGAAAATCACTACCGATCACGGAGTAATAGAAACTCCAATTTTTATGCCAGTTGGAACCGTTGCTTCTGTAAAGGGAGTACACCAACGCGAATTAAAAGAAGAAATTAATCCCGATATTATTCTCGGCAACACTTATCATTTATATCTTCGTCCACAAACAGAAATTCTTGAAAAAGCCGGAGGATTGCATAAGTTTATGAATTGGGATAGAAATATCCTGACTGATTCTGGTGGGTATCAAGTGTATTCTCTTTCTGCCAATAGAAAAATTAAAGAAGAAGGAGTCAAATTTAAGTCACATATTGACGGTTCTTATCATTTCTTTACACCAGAAAATGTAATGGAAATCCAACGTACAATAGGAGCAGATATTATCATGGCATTTGACGAATGTACACCTTATCCATGCGATTATCGTTATGCACAACGTTCGATGAAAATGACGCATCGTTGGTTAGATCGATGTATCACTCATTTAGAAAAAGTACCCACTAAATATGGCTATGGCCAAGCCTTTTTTCCAATTGTTCAAGGAAGCACTTATAAAGATTTGAGAATGCAAAGTGCTGAATATATTGCCAATTCCAATCAAGTGGGAAATGCTATTGGTGGACTTTCCGTTGGAGAGCCAGCCGAAGAAATGTATGCGATGACCGAAGTGGTGTGTGATATTCTTCCTGAAGATAAGCCAAGATATTTAATGGGAGTTGGAACTCCAATTAATATTTTGGAAAATATTGCCCTTGGTGTGGATATGTTTGATTGCGTAATGCCCACTCGAAATGCTCGAAATGGAATGTTATTCACCGCCAACGGAACCATAAATATTAAAAATAAAAAATGGGAAGACGATTTTTCGCCTTTGGATGAAATGGGAATTACTTTTGTTGATACCGAATATACCAAAGCATATCTCCGTCACCTATTTGCTGCCAATGAATATTTAGGAAAACAAATTGCTACCATTCATAATCTTGGATTTTATATGTGGTTGGTTCGCGAAGCCAGAAAACATATACTAAAGGGTGATTTTAGATTTTGGAAAGAAATGATGGTTAAACAGATGAGCCAAAGATTGTAATGTTAACAATAATAGATAAATACATATTAAAGCGATATTTAAGCACTTTTGCAGTGATGCTTTTAATGTTTATTCCCATCGGAATAACTATTGATGTATCTGAAAAAGTGAACAAGATGATTGAAAATCATGTTCCTTTTAAGGCAATCGCGCAGTATTATATTGATTTTACTATTTATTTTGCCAATTTATTGTTTCCCATTTTTTTGTTTTTATCAATCATCTGGTTCACCTCAAAATTGGCTAACAATACCGAAATTATTGCTATTTTAAGTTCGGGCATATCTTTTACTCGATTTTTACGCCCATATATAATTGGTGCAACTATTGTTTCCATTTTTGCTTTAATTATGGGATTTTTTTTAGTTCCGAAAGCGAGTGATGGTTTTAAAAATTTTAGATATATGTATCTTATTGGTAATGGCCAAAATGAAATGCGAGAGAACTCTGATGTGTATCGTCAAATTACCAAAGATGAATATATTTATGTTAGTAATTATGATTCAAATACTAAAATGGCATTCAATTTTTCGATGGAGAAATTTGAAAAAGACCACTTAAAATTTAAAATTTCTGCAAGCCGAATTAAATGGAATGGCAAACCAAATTCTTACAGTTTATTTGATTATAAGAAAAGAAAGGTTGGAGCATTAAACGATCTTATCGAATCTTCACCCAAAAAAGATACGATTTTTAAATTTGATTTAGAAGATTTAACTCCTGTTGTATATATCGCAGAGACTTTATCTTATGGTGATTTGATTAAATTTATTGCCAAAGAGAAAGAACGAGGATCTACCAATATAAATGTTTATTTAGTAGTGCTCTATAAAAAGTATAGTATCCCTGTTTCAGCATTTATTTTGACAATTATTGCTGTTGCCGTTTCATCCATGAAACGACGAGGTGGAATGGGAATAAATTTAGCCATTGGTATTTTACTTGCCTTTGCTTTTGTGTTTTTAGATAAAGTCTTTGGAGTTCTGGCAGAAAAATCGACTGCGCCTCCTATTATTGCAGTTTGGATTCCTAATGTTGTTTTTGGAATTTTGGCTCTAGTACTTCTAAGGAATGCTAAACGATAATTCCAAAAGTTTTCTTCGTCTTCATTTGATAGTGTTCATCTGGGGTTTTACTGCGGTATTGGGCAGATTAATTACGCTAGATGCTTTACCGCTAGTTTGGTTTAGAATGTTATTTGCAGTGTTCTTTATTCTAGGTTACATTCGTTTTAAGAAAATTCCAACTCAAATTCCAAAACAGACAATTCTAAAGTTTTTAGCGGCAGGATTAATTATCGCGTTGCATTGGTTTACATTCTTTAGAGCCATTAAGGTCTCCAATGTTTCAATTACACTTGCGTGTTTATCTACAGGAGCATTTTTCACCTCATTGATAGAACCTCTTTTTTTTGGCAAAAAGATAATTTGGTATGAAATATTCTTCGGATTAATTGTTGTTTTTGGACTTTCAATACTTTTTCATGTGGAAGGAAGATATGTCGAAGGAATCATTTTAGCTTTAATCTCGGCGTTTTTATCAGCATTATTTGCGGTTATCAATAGTAAGTTTGTTAAGGAATATAAACCAACAATTATCTCTTTCTATGAGTTGTCAGGAGGTGTACTCTTCTTTTCCGTAATTCTACTTTTTTCAAATAGTTTTACTTTTTCTTTTTTCAAATTAACATCAAATGATTTTCTGTATTTAATGATTTTGAGTTCTGTTTGTACTGCCTATGCCTTTATTGAATCAACAGCAGTAATGAAGTTTTTAAGTCCTTATACCGTAATGCTTACTATAAATCTTGAGCCAATTTACGGAATCATTTTGGCCGTTTTAATCTTTAAAGAAAAAGAACAAATGAGTTCTGGTTTTTATATTGGAGCCGCAATTATTTTAACAACTGTTATTTTAAACGGAATCATAAAAAGCAGACAAAAAGTAAGTTAGCCGTTTGTTTAAAACTTATACGATAAAATTACTTTTAAAGAACATTTAAAATTTTATATTTGTCGTTCGAATTTTAATTAATCGTAAAATCCTATGGAATATTTAGATTTTGAACTTCCTATCAAAGAATTGGAAGACCAATTAGACAAATGTCAAATTATTGGTCAAGAATCCGATGTAGATGTGACCAATACCTGCAAACAAATAGAAAAAAAATTAGAAGAAACAAAACGAAAAATATATAAGAATCTGACTGCTTGGCAACGTGTTCAATTATCACGTCATCCGAACAGACCTTATACATTAGAACATATCACTAATTTAACTAAAGGCACTTTTTTGGAACTTTTTGGAGACCGAAATTTCAAAGATGATAAAGCCATGATTGGCGGTTTAGGTAAAATTGATGGACAATCTTTCATGCTTATTGGTCAACAAAAAGGAATTAATACCAAAATGCGTCAGTATAGAAATTTCGGAATGGCAAATCCTGAAGGATATAGAAAAGCATTACGATTAATGAAAATGGCCGAAAAATTCGGAATTCCTGTAGTTACTTTTATTGATACTCCCGGAGCCTATCCCGGTTTAGAAGCAGAAGAACGTGGTCAAGGAGAGGCTATTGCTCGAAATATTTTCGAAATGTGCCGATTAAAGGTGCCTATTATTTGTGTTATTGTAGGGGAAGGAGCATCAGGAGGAGCATTAGGAATAGGGGTTGGTGACCGAGTTTTAATGATGGAAAATACTTGGTATTCTGTTATATCTCCGGAATCTTGTTCTTCAATTTTATGGAAAAGCTGGGAATATAAAGAACAAGCTGCCGAAGCCTTAAAACTAACTTCTGCTGACATGAAAAAACAAAAACTAGTAGATGATATAATTCCTGAACCGCTTGGAGGAGCTCATTATGACAAAGAAACCACATTTAAAACAGTACAACAATATATCACCAAAGCCTATAATGAGTTAAAAGATTTATCAACAACTGACCTAATAGCGCAAAGGATGGATAAATACAGCAAAATGGGCGAGTATAAAGAGTAAAATCATTTAAATTATCCTTAAATCCGAAGCCCAACAGTTTCGGATTTTTTTTTGGTTGTTAACAAAAAAGAATTAGTTATAAACATAACTCTGTAATAACTAAACTTCATAAAAATTATAGAATTGGTTACTTTCGCTACATGGAAAATCTTAAAAATATCAACCCAATTAAAGTAGATAAAACTACTATAATCAATCTGGAGAAAGGGAAGTTACCGCCCCAAGCACTCGATCTTGAAGAGGCTGTACTTGGAGCGATGATGATTGACAAAAAAGGGGTCGATGAGGTTATTGATATTTTACAATCGGAAGCATTTTACAAAGATGCCCACAAACACATTTTTGAAGCAATTTTTCAGTTGTTCACAGATTCTCAGCCTATTGACTTATTAACAGTTTCGTCACAGTTAAAAAAGAATGCCAAGTTGGATTTGGCAGGAGGCGATTTTTATTTAATTCAGCTTACTCAAAAGGTATCATCATCTGCTCATATAGAATTTCATTCTCGTATTATTTTACAAAAATATATTCAACGTAGTTTAATTAGAATTTCTTCAGAAATCATTGAGGAATCCTATGATGAAACAACCGATGTATTTGATTTATTAGATAAAGCCGAATCTAAACTCTATGAAGTTACCCAGGGAAATATCAAACGAAGCTCCGAAACGGCTCAAAGTTTAGTTATTCAAGCTAAAAAAAGAATCGAAGAAATCGCCAATAAAGAAGGGTTGAGCGGAATTGCAACAGGATTTGAAAAGTTAGACAAAGTAACTTCTGGCTGGCAACCCTCTGATTTAGTGATTATCGCAGCGCGACCAGGGATGGGGAAAACTGCATTTGTATTGTCAATGGCTCGTAATATTGCTATAGATTTTGGTCATCCAGTAGCATTATTTTCATTGGAAATGTCTTCGGTACAGCTAATTACTCGTTTGATATCTTCTGAAACAGGATTATCGTCAGAAAAACTCCGAACTGGAAAATTAGAAAAACACGAATGGGAACAACTTTCTGTAAAAGTAAAAGATTTAGAAAAAGCCCCTTTATTTATAGATGATTCGCCGTCGCTTTCTATTTTTGATTTACGTGCCAAAGCCCGACGTTTGGCATCGCAACATGGAATTAAATTAATAATTGTCGATTATCTTCAATTAATGACTGCTGGAGGGAACGGTAAAGGAGGCGGCAATCGTGAACAAGAAATTTCTACAATTTCCAGAAACTTAAAAGCATTGGCCAAAGAATTGGAAGTTCCAGTAATTGCGTTATCACAATTATCGCGTGCCGTTGAAACTCGTGGTTCTAGTAAACGACCATTGCTTTCTGACCTTCGTGAATCGGGAGCGATTGAGCAAGATGCCGATATTGTATCGTTTATTTACCGTCCAGAATATTATAAAATTGAAGAATGGGATGATGAAGATGCTTCGCCAACTGCAGGTCAGGCAGAATTTATTATTGCAAAACATAGAAATGGTTCCTTAGAAAATATTCGATTAAAATTCATCGGAAACCTTGGTAAATTTGATAATTTAGAGGAATATGGCAGTGGATTTGACGACTTACCATCGAAAATGAATCTTGATGATAATCCATTTTTTACTAAAAATCTTCCATCAGCAAATGAAGCTTTCGGCAGTAGTTCCAATTCAAGCGAAGATGATAGTGATGTACCATTTTAATTTAGAATCCTGAGAAATTGGGATTTTTTTTATGTTTTTCTTCACAATAAA
>CAISUR010000016.1 GCA_903888655.1 uncultured Bacteroidota bacterium
AAATTCTTCAAAAATGGTTTTATCTACTAGTGTTTTTATAATTGTAGTTGAAACTTGTGAAACTTCCGATAATTGCTTTACTGAAATCGGTTTTTTTTGTGTTGCATTAAGTTGGAAATAATGCATCACTACTTCTTTTTGCTTACTTCCTTTCAACGAGTCTACCAACGATTTCAAATTTTCGGCAGAAGAATAATCATTATGAATACGAATATATCGAATTAATTTAGGTTTGTATTCTTCAATCATTTCCTCTTGAAGTGACAAGACATTTTTATTTAATAATTTCTGAATTATAGGAAATATATTTTTTTTATTAAGAATTGCCATTACATCTTGTACTTTCAACGAACTTTGATGTTGCAATGCTTCATAAATAAGAAATTCATCATCAGACAAATCGGCTTCTACAAGTTCAGTTTCTTTCTTTTGAGAAATAATAGTTTCGCTTTCTAAAATAAAAGCCGAGGGCATGGCACATCGAAAAATATCACCGATGGTACACATATAATAAGTTGAAATCCACTTCCAATGCTTAATTTGAAATTCATTCACAATAGGTTTCTCGTCTAGAATTTGATGGATTTCTTTCGCCTCATATAATGTGGGTGGAATTTGATGAATGTCAACGACTAAAGCAGTATAAATTTTATTTTTTCCAAACGGGACAGCCACTCGCATTCCAATTTTAATATAATGATATTCGGCTTCCGAAACGCTGTAGGTAAACGTTTTTGGCAAGGAAAGTGGCAAAATTGCTTCTATGAAATACATTTAGAATTGTCAGTTATTGGTAGTCTGCTTCGAGTTGTGATTAGTGAATTGGGAAATGTTTTATGAAATTTTATTTTTTTACTCTATACCAATATTGCGTTCGTCCCAAGAGAGAAATTCCAATATAACCTCTCACTTTTAATTTATCTTTTTCTTCAAGAGTGATATAACATTTATAGAGTTTTCCGTTTTTTGGATCTAAAATTTTTCCGCCATTGTATTCATTTCCATCTTTGGTCAAACCCTTGATAAAAGTCATGCCCAGGATGGGCTTGTTTTTATCAGAACCTTCACATAAAGTACATTTTTTAGAACGATGTTCTGCTTCTAAAATTTCAATTATTTTTCCATATATCTTACCGTCTTTCTCATAAATTTCTACAATACCTTTTTCTTTCCCTGATTCATCATCTACAGTTTTCCATTTTCCAATAACTGATTGAGAATAGCAAAAATGAGCAACTACTAAAAATAAGAATACATAACTTTTTTTTAAATTCATTTGCATAATACTATTATTGTTCATTAATCAATTCCTGTCTTCTTAACCTGTATATGGTAGCATTCAATTCAAAACCTAGGAGCAAAATCATGCTGTTGATCCAAATGTAAAACATTACAATTAACAAAGTACCAATCGAACCATACAATTGATTATATTTTGAAAATTTAACTACCCAAATACCAAAAAAGTAAGACGATACTATTATTAAAATTGTTGTAAAAACAGCTCCTATGGAAATAAAAGACCGTTTATTTTCTTGCTTGGTACCGAACTTAAATAAAATAGAAGTTGTAATCAATATCATTGCAATTACAAAAATGTAACGCTCCATTTCAATTAAAGGAACTCTACTGGAGAGTACATCCTGAATTTTAGTTTCTTGAATGATAACTTCAAAAATCACGATTGCGGCAACCGTAATGATTAATAGTAGCGAAAGTAATATTGACAATCCTAAAGCGATAAAATACTGTTTGAAGTATTTTCGTTTTAAATCAAAAACTAGGGACGTTCGGCAAATAATGATTGCTTAACCTGAGCCAGCTTCATTTTAGCTATATTTGTCCATCTTTATAATAACCATTCCT
>CAISUR010000017.1 GCA_903888655.1 uncultured Bacteroidota bacterium
TCCAAACGAAACGCTACCCTTTATTTTTTCACATCGAGCATAAGCATATTGAAAAAAGTTTGGCACTTCTTTTCCCTTGATGGCTTCTTTTAGTTTTTTGATGGAAACGGTTTTTATCTTTCTTTCCATATCGGCAACTTGACCTTCAGCATCTGCAATTTTTTGCGATAATGCAGCGTTCATCCTTGCACTATTTGGATGGTTCTTTTTTACTTTCTGCTTTACTTCATCCCACTCGTTCTCTTTGAGCTTCACTCCAGCAGTGATAAATTTCGTTTTTCTATCTTTTATAATTCGAATGTACAATGGGCTGTGTCCAGTTTGGTCTGCCTGATGTGTTCTTAAAATTAGTTTAATTGATGCCATAGTGTTAGGAAATTAGAAATGTTGTACTATATTTGTAAAGCAATGCAAACGAGTGAAAGTATTGTAAATACTGGGTTTTCAATCGGGTGCATCGTGATACGAAGGTACAACATTGGGTACAACAAAACAAGTATTTCGTTGCTTTTTTATGCTTAAAATTGCATTGTCAAATTTTATAAAGTCAATGAATACAACACTTTAAGTGTAATTAGGAACTGGCAATTATAAAATGAGGATAACAGCCGTTTCGCGCTATTGCGAGTTTTGTGGTAAATTCAAGTTCAGTTTCCGCAATAATTTTTACTTAGCAGAAAGTACGCAGTTCCGAAGTTCGCAACAGACGCGAAGCCGCGAAACGTCACGATTAATTTTGCATAACCTCCACAACAAAAGAAATTACAAATCCTTATTATTTAGCAATTCCGATAATTACTCGCTAGGCAAAGAGTTTCTATGAAAAGTTGCGTACTATATGACAAATTTATTCTTCTATTCAACATTTTGCGGAGTTGGAGTTTGTTTTTTATAAATTTACCATCAAAATACAGGATATGAAGATTAAAATCATCACGTTAGTGTTATTCACGTCGGCTTTATGGGCACAAAAAACCTTAATTCCGTATCGCAATGGTTCCTTATGGGGATTGTGCGACAAGAAGTCAAATATGGTATTAAATCCTGTTTTTGACAGTATTAAAGATATGGATTATGTGCAACTCTTTAGAGTACACCAAAACGGAAATGAAGGCGTTGCTTATCAAGGAAAAGTTGTGATTGCACCTAGTGCTACTCATACTTATTATGATTTAGAAAGCACTTTTATCGTTGAACAAGATAAGAAAGATTCGCAATCGGGTTACACCGCCATTTATAATTTGAATGGTGAGAAGTTGATTAACATTCCTGTTAATACTATTAATATCACCCCGACCGTAAAACCGACCGACCCAATAGTTGTTGTTTATGCTGGAACGAACAATAATTCGGGTGTTTTTGTTTATGATAAATCAAAACAGAAAATTGTGCAATGGCTTTATAAAGATAAAAATGCTTATTTTGCTTGCCATTTTAAGCCTTCAGACAAAGCAATTCATATCTATTTTCATGACGAAAAAACAGACAAAAGTTTATATTACAAAGCAAATTATAATAGCAAACTCAAAAAATATGATGTAGCACCCGACAAACAAGCACAAATAGAAGACATGAATTCCAATCAAGAAGTAGTGGAACAACGTGAGGATAAATATGGTTTTTATGAAGTTAAAAACAATTATGTCGAGAGAATTTATGCCTTTGCTACCAAAAAAGGAAAAACAAGACTATTGCGCACCGACCGAAGAAATCATGACAGTACATTCAAACATGATTCTATATTTTTTGACATTCCCGAAACCGATATAAAGATTCATAAATTCATTCAAGGCAATGGATATGAGTTGAGCCAGTATGACACCTCGCCCAATAATGTGTCCGACAAAGAAAAAGTAGATACTATTTTTACCTATTATAATTATCTAACCTATAAAAAGAACAACAAACTCGGACTCATTCTTGGTACAAAAGTTTGGGAAGCCAAATATGACAGCATTCGTTTTTTTAGAGCCGAAAGCGAGTTAAAACCTTACTTTTTAGTTTCGATAAAAAATGAACAAAACATTGCTAAATGGGGTGTAATTGCTGCAGATAATCAAATTATTTTACCTTGTGTTTATGACGAAATCACAGTTAATTTCAAGGGCGGTTATGGTACTTTGTGGGCAATTAAACAAAACGGTCGCTATGGCATAGCCAACAATCGAGGTAAAATATTGAAAGAACCTCAATATGATAAAGTTTTTCCGAGAGAATTGTTCTATGCTATGCACATTGTACAGAACAATAAATATGGTTGGTACAGCCATGACAATGTGTTTCACGAACCCATGTTTCCTTATAAAATCTATTTTGAGCAGATCTTTAACAAAGAACGGTTTTTGAAATTGATAGATGAAAAAGGGAAGCTAAAAGGCTACGCTAATTTTGATGGTACATTGTATTTTAAAGATTAATTACAAAAAAATTAATGGTAAGGTGGCTTTAAATCATTAATTGAACCATTAAGGTTATTATAAATAATATATTTTAGAGATGAAATACAATGGTTATTTTGCACAATTGCAAGTTAGAGGCAAGACTACTAAAATAGAAATCAAAAAGTAAATGAAAACAATAAAATTCAAAGATTGGATACTTATTGTAGATGAAGAATTGACTAAATCAACTTATAAAAAAGTAGAAACAGGAAGTGCGAATAGTTGTGCTTGTAATGAATGCAAAAATTATTCTACTTATCGTGAAAGCGCATTTCCAGAAGAAATTAAAAATCTTTTTTTAGAAATTGGAATTGACCTCACAAAAGAAAGCGAAATAACAAAATATTGCAAGCAAAAAAACGGTTTACATTTTTATGGTGGTTGGTTTCATTACAAAGGAGAATTTATAGGTAAAAATTGTGAAGTTAAACTCAATGAGAA
>CAISUR010000018.1 GCA_903888655.1 uncultured Bacteroidota bacterium
CATTGCTAAATCAGATGATACACCTATGAAAATGGAACTTAAAGAAGTTTCCATTATTCCAGTAATAAAAGATGTGGTGGAAAACATGCAACTTAAACATCCAAAATTAATCGTGAAAATAAATGCCGAAAAAGATTTTTTTACACAAGCTGATGAATTTCATTTTACTAATATCGTTTATAATTTATTAGATAATTCAATAAAATATTGTGAAAATAATCCAGAAATAAATATTTCCATAACAGAAGAGTTCAATTTCATAAAATTAGATTTTAGTGATAATGGAATTGGTATTTCACCCAAAAATTTAAATTTTGTTTTTGATAAGTTTTACAGAATTTCTAGTAGTAAAAACAATGATGTGAATGGATTTGGATTGGGATTATATTATGTTAAAAAGATTTGCAATGAACACCATTGGAAAATTAGAGTAATTAATAATACTGATAATGGAATTACGATGACTATATTTATTCTAAAATAGATTTAAAAAACTATAATTCTATGAAATTTATGTGGTTCAAAAAACAAAGACCAAACCCATGACAAAATATAAAATTCTATATACCGAAGACGATGAAACACTAGCATTTTTGACTAAAGACAATTTAGATCAACAATATGAAGTTACACATTGCTCTGATGGAGCACTTGCTTTAGAAACATTTAAATCAAACATATTCGACATCTGTATTTTAGATATCATGATGCCAAAAATTGACGGATTTGAATTAGCAGAAAGCATCAGGAAAATCAATTCAGATGTGCCCATTATCTTTCTTTCTGCTAAAACATTAAAAGAAGATCGAATAAGAGGATTAAGGCTAGGAGCTGATGATTATTTGATAAAACCATTTAGTATAGAAGAGCTTTTACTCAAGATTGAGATTTTTTTAAAACGTTCTCATAAAAATTCAATAACCGATAAAAGTATTTATGCCCTTGGTATATATCAATTTGACAGTAAAAACTATGTAATATATTCAGATTCGGAAAAAATTACGCTCACTCAACGCGAATCAGACTTGTTAAAATTATTTTTAGAGAATAAAAATGTAGTGCTCAAAAGAGAGGAAATCCTAAAATCACTTTGGGGAGATGATGATTATTTTATGGGTAGAAGCTTGGATGTTTTTATTTCTCGATTACGAAAAATTGTAGCCAATGAAGACGGAATAACTATTGAAAATCTTCACGGGATTGGGTTTAAATTCAAAATTGAAAAAACGTAATTATTCTGTAATCACTCTATTAATTTGAACAAAAGTTCTAGTATAATAAGGCTCTCTTGTGGATGATATTATAACTCCTGTGCTCGTTGAGGAGTGGATAAATTTAATTTCACCATCTTTTGAAACTTCTGTAATCATTCCTACATGACTTATTCTTCGGTGTCCAAATGTAGCAAAGAAAATCAGATCGCCTTTTTGAGCATGTGCTCTATTAATTTTTACACCATACGTAGCCATTTCGTAAGAAGACCTAGGCAATGTCATATTTACATTTTTAAAAGTATTGAACATCAACCCCGAACAATCAAATCCTGCACTTGTAGTTCCTCCTGCGCGATAATGTGTCCCAAGATGTTCCGAAGCTTTTCCAATTAAAAAATCAGCTTTTGCTAAGTTTCCAACTGGAATATTTTTCAAATCAATTGTATCATCATTCGAAATATTTGCAATAGAATCGTTGATTTCTTCTGGCGCTCTTTGAATTCCTTTTTTGACAACTAAAAGATAATCCACTGGGAGTCCGTTTTCAATACCAGGATTTAATTTTTCCAAATCGGCAACTGTGACACCATATTGTTTTGAAATTCGATATAATGTTTCTTTAGGAAGCACTTTATGTATCACATCTATATTAGAAACTACATCATCCTTCGGGGTAACTTCACTTTTATCAGTTGAATCCGATTTATCATTAGGTACTTTATCTCTTGAAATTAAATTGTTAGGCACATTAATTTTAGCTCCTTTTTTCAAATTACTCGTTTTCAACTCGGGATTCATCTCACAAAGTGCTTCCATAGTAATTCCATATTGTTTGGAAAGACTGTATAAAGTTTCTTTAGGTAAAACAACATGAATAGAAGTTGCCTCTTTTGGAGATGGTTCTATAGTCGTTTGATTTTTACTATCCTTTTTTGTGTCTTTCTTTTCCTTTTTTTCAACTATTAATTCCTTTTTGTCCTTTTTTGATTTTTTTTCTTTTTCTTTAAAATTCTTGTTCGGAATTTTAATTTCTTGATTCAAACTCAAAATCGCTCCTTTAGTTTTAGGATTTAACTCGTAAATACTTTTTTCAGAAACTTTATATTTTAAAGCAAGTCCTAATATCGATTCACCACTTTTAATTTTGTGCTTAATAATCTTTTGCGAAAAAACACTAGTGCTAAAAAACAAAGCCAGTATGATAAAAATTTTAAAAAATTTCATGAATAAGTAATTAATGTAAAAGTACAATGCCGCACTTTTTAAGGAGGCGCAATTTAGGAATAAAATGCTTTTAATCGATGTTTTTAACTTTCTTTTAATTCACAAAAAATTGAAATTAAGTGTTTGTTTATCAAAATAAGTTCTCAAAAAATTATAGGAATACTTTTTGATACTAAAAAAAATAAAAAAACATGGATAAGAAAATTATAATCATCGCATTAATGATCAATATTGCTTTAGCTTCTTGTAATAAGGTACTAACAATCAAAGATTCTGAAAATCAATACAAGACTAAAGTTATTACAAACAAAAACGATAGTAAATCGAAACAAAATGCTATTCCATATCTCATTGCTGAGCATTATTTTGTAAAAAATACTTTTAAAGGTGATCATTTTTCAGAGGCAAAAATTGTAACACAAGCTAAATTCAATGA
>CAISUR010000019.1 GCA_903888655.1 uncultured Bacteroidota bacterium
AAAAAAAAAAGATAGAACTTATAACAAATATAAGTTCTATCTTTTTTTTTTTATAAATTTAATTTACTGTTAGCTAATTTTGAAACTAATTGAGTTGATTCTTTTTCAACTTCAGCAACAGATCTTTTTAGTTCAGGAGCCATTAAATCAAATAATGAAGATTGACGAGCTTTATATAAAAGTTCAGAAGATGAAAAAGCTGTGATGTATTCACGAGCAATTGTACGTAAATCTTTCCCACTTAGTTCTTCTGATACCATTAATTCATCTACTAATCTTTCACCACCTGGACGAACAACTTCTAAAAAGGAAATTACTTCATTGTAAGTAATATCCATGAAATTTGTTGTAAAATTATCAATAATATTATTTAATTCTTGTTTAACATCACTTCCTAAGAAAAATAAATTTCTTTGTTGTGCTTGTTGTTTAAATTCTTGTAATCTTGTCATTGCATATCTGATAATCATTGTTCTAACAATTCTTGTCATTTGAGCAATATCTTGCTGTGCACCTACGGTACATTCGGCTGTTCCACTTACAATTTCTTCAGCAGCTCTTCCAGCTATTGCTATTAAAATCTGATTAACAAAAGTACTTCTTGAGCTATATTGACTTGTAGAAGGAATCATCCAAGTTGTACCTTGAGTATTACCACGAGGAACTAAGGTTAATTTTTCAATAGAATCATTTTCACTAACTAAACTACCAACAAATGCATGTCCCATTTCATGAAAAGCTGTTAATTGACGTGCTTTTACACGCGCAACTTGTTTACCTTCTAAACCAATTACAATACGATCAATACTAATATTAATTTCTTCCATTGTGATCGTTTGTTTTCTTCTACGGGTTGCTAAAATTGCAGCTTCATTTAGTACATTAGCTAAATCTGCACCTGAAAAGCCAATTGTTCGCTGAGCAACTTGTAATAAAGAGACACCTGGAGAAAGTTTTTTACCACGTGCATGTACTTTTAAAATAGCTTGTCTTTCTTTTAAATTAGGATTATTGATAGTAATTTGACGATCAAAACGACCGGGACGTTTAATAGCAGGATCTAGAATATCTATTCTATTTGTTGCTGCAATAACAACAACACCACTATCACTTTCAAATCCATCCATTTCGGTTAAAATTTGATTTAAAGTTTGTTCACGTTCATCATTTGCACCGCCCATACTATTATTTGAAGATCTTGCTCTTGCAATAGAATCTATCTCATCAATAAATATAATTGAAGGTTTTAAAGAACGAGCTTTATCAAATAATTCACGTACTCGTGCTGCTCCAACTCCAACTAATAATTCAACAAATTGAGAACCCGATACTTTTAAAAAAGGTGTTCCTGCTTCACCTGCAATTGCTTTTGCTAATAAGGTTTTACCTGTCCCGGGAGGTCCTCCTAATAAAACTCCTTTTGGAACCGTTGCACCTAATTTACCAAATGCATCTGGATTTTTTAAAAATTTTACAACTTCTTTTAGCTCTTCTTTTGCTTCTTCATTTCCGGCAACATCTTCAAATTTTATATTAATATCTGTTACAACAGATACAACATTTTGATCTAAGCTAGTAAATTCTCCAAATGGATCTAAAGAATCTGTTGATGGATCAAAGATACGTGTCGAAATATTTTCCCAAATCTTTTCAAAAATTTTTAAGAATTTATCTATAAAAAGACTTAAAACAATAAAACCGAAGAAAATTGAAAGTGTGCTTGTAACGACTGAATCTAAATTAAATTCATTGTCTGATAAAAATAAAATAAATATTTCCATAAGTTTTTAATTTTTTATTATTTTTCAATTTTTTACTAAAATTCTCTTCTAGTTTTCCCTACTTATATGAATATGTTTAGTAGATAAACTAAAAAGCTATTCTGAGTGAAATTTAATGTAATATTTTTGTAATATTAGTTATTA
>CAISUR010000020.1 GCA_903888655.1 uncultured Bacteroidota bacterium
AAAGAGTCTTGATTGAAGATTACACAGGAACTTGGTGTGGGAATTGTATGAGAGTCGCTTATGCAGTTGATCAAGTTTTTACACAAACAGATAAAGCAGTTTCAGTAGGAATTCACAATGGAAATGATCCTTATAGTTTTGTGGGAATTGAACCTTTAGCTAATTTGATTGTACCAAATGGAGTATTGGAATTGCCAGTTTCAAGATTAAATAGAACTACTGTTTGGACTTTTCCAGAAACTTCCAATCTACAGCAAGTTTTGGATTTAACAAGTAATAATACGACTTTAGGAATTGCTATGAATTCTACTGTTACCAACGGAACTATTGACTTAAATGTAAATGTGAAATTTTTGCAAAATTATTCTGATTTAAAACTTGTGGTTTATTTGTTAGAAGATCATTTAATTCATGAACAACATAACTATACATCATATTTTAACGGTCAAAATCCAATTCCTAATTTTGAACATAATCATGTATTGAGAACTTCCTTGACCAATATTCTTGGAGACCCAATTTCTGGAACAACTTTAGGTGCAACAATCACAAAAAATTTCTCAATCCCTATCCCTACCAATATCTCTAATCAAGATAATATTAGTTTTGTAGCATTTATAGTTGGAAGTGATAACGGTGCTTTAAATGCAAGAGCTTCTAAAGCAAATGAAAATCAAAATTTTGAGATTAATCCTTAATGTTTTAATAATAATTTTAGAATTAAATAACTAAAAGAAGTCGTCTCAAAATTCTTTTTCATCTAATAATTTAATAATTAATTCTTCAACAATTTAATTGTTTTTGATTCAGTATCATTTATAATACTTATAAAGTAAATACCATACTCTAATCCTGAAATATCAATTGGATTCCATTTGTCAATATTCTTAACCGTTTTTAATAATTTACCGAAAACATCAGAAATTTCAAGGTTTACCTTATCCGTTGATGTTAAATAAAATTTATCCGAAGCAGGATTTGGATAAAGATAGGTTTGTCGGTTTAACACGTTTTCATTAATCGAAAGAGCGCTTGTTGAAAATGAGTGGAATTTGTCATAACCAAAATTCTCATAATTGTAGTTTCCCATAGTCAAATCAAATAATATTGAATTATCAGATGTTTTTAGTTTTAAATAACCAGGGTCAATTCCATCTCCAGAGATATCTTTCAAACGAATAGTATAACAACTATTGCCTTGTAAAGCAATGTTTTGATTGGTAGTTGTGTCGTTTTGCAAAGTTTGATTTTGAGCAACAACATCACCATTTGAATTATAAATCACCCAAGAAGTTTCGTTAGCGTATAAATCGGTTTGCAGTTCCACAACAAGGTTTGATGTACTCGAAGTAGTATCCTCTTTTGTGATTTTAATTACTTTTTCAATTGGAGTTGATAAAGCTACCCCATTGATCATATCCACCACTAATTTGTATGGTCCTTTACCATAAGCCCCAAGAGGCTGGTCAATGACAATATTTTTAAAACTAAACTCATTCAATCCAATAGTTGAATCCGTGTTATTAACCCCCGTAAAAGTTAAGTTTTGTGTGCCTAATAGCGTGTTATTTACCATTAATTTTACTCGAGCACTTGTGATGTTATTGATCCCTGTATTTCGCAATTGAGCGAAGATATTAACAGTGTTTGATGTAGTACAAGTGGTGATTTCTGGTATATAAATTCTAACATTATTCGGGATTTTGGTTAAAGTAATTCCAAAATAGTTTTCCGAATCGTATTCAATTTCTTCGTAATTTACATTATAGGCTTTTCTGTCTGGACCAACGAGCAAATAAGTTGGGCACTCAATTATATTTACCAAATTGCCGTAGTCCGACCCTTGAGGAATAAATTTATAGTTTGCAAAATATTCAAAATCTCCTCTTGAAAAGTTTTGATTACTTGCATCTACCCCATTAATATTGGGAGCTGCCAAATTACCAGCGACAGTTCCATCGCCTTCTCCCCAAACATTAATACCGTAAACTTTGATTTGATTAGAGCCTAATTCCCCGTATTTCGAAGAGATGTCATTCACAGAGTGCATAATGGTTGAATCCCAGCAAGGTCGACAAGCTGGGAAGAAAAAGTCAAGCATCACAATTTTCCCTTGATCCAATAGAGAATACAAATTTACTTGATTACCATTTAAATCATTTAAAACATAATTGGGGATTGTATTCCCATCTATAAATTGCCCGAATGTATTAATCGAAAATAATAAGGTAAGTAAGAGTGTTTTTTTCATGTTTTATTTTTGTTAAATAGAATTCCATAATAATCAAAATGAAATAATGAACAACAAATAAAACTACTCCATAAGCTACATCATCCTGAAGTTCAAGAGTAATTATTTTTATAAAAAGAAAAATTATGTTGTATCAATACCGTACTAAATAAATTTTAGAACTTTACAAAGTTATTAATTTCATTTGTTTTATGGCTTAAAAAAATCCCAATTTAGAATAAAACCGATTGTAATATCTTTTCATGCTTTTGAAATTTTAATAAAAAGCTCTATCGAGCATTTTTGTAGTCCAATTTTCATGAACAAATTGAGACAACACTTTTCATAATGAACAAGACAAAAATTATATAAAAACAAAAGTCGTTCAGCAATGAAAATCTTTATTGCAATCCAAAAGGAAATTGCTATTTGTGTTCAATTCAAAAAAATACACAAAACCTATCTAAGGAATCGCACCACTGGAGTAAGGTATAAAATTAATTAGGCACTACCGAGCCAAAAAAACTGCGGGTTGTTTACTACGAGGACAATATTTTAAAGCTAAAGGAAATAAAATATCGAAACAAACCACAATCTAGGTAGACATAAAAAATAACAAGAGAATTAATTCTAAACGAAACAGCAAACCAAAAAAGAAAACAACGCAGTGAGGATGTAGAACCTTATTTTCAAAACTCAAATACAACAAAGGATTTAGAAGATTTTTTATAAATGGGCTTGAGAAAGTAGAATTTGAGTACTTACTAATGGCTTTAGTTAATGATTTAAGAAAGAAATGTCACTCAAAGGAATTTTAGTCCTGCTAACAATATTAATAGAATTAAACCAAATAAACAAAAATGAAAAAACCGCCTCATATTATTTTTTGAGACGGCTTTTTTATGTAAGTAAGTTAAACGGGTTGTACAAACGTTTTTATTTCACTTTTTTCACAACAGCTTTAAAAGCTTCTGGGTGATTCATTGCTAAATCTGCTAATACTTTACGGTTCAATTCGATTCCGTTTTTCTTAACTAATCCCATGAATTGAGAATAAGACATTCCTTCTAATCTAGCTCCAGCGTTAATACGTTGAATCCATAATGAACGGAAGTTTCTCTTGTTCTGTTTTCTATCGCGATAAGCATAAACCATCGCTTTTTCAACTGCGTTTTTAGCTACAGTCCAAACGTTTTTACGACGACCAAAGAAACCTTTGGCTTGCTTCATTATCTTTTTTCTTCTTGCTCTTTTAGCAACTGAATTTACTGATCTTGGCATAATTTTCTTGTTTTTTTGTAGCAGGCGTCCCGAATTTAATCAAAGGAACTTGAAGCCATACTCCAAGGTTATTAAAATTGTTTTAACCTAAAGAATTTCTAGTTTTTAGTAAATAGTGATTAGTGAATAGCAAAAAAGCTAATTACTAAGAGCTAATTACTAGTTACTAATTATATAATTCTTAATTGTTGTTTGATGCTTTTCTCATCTGTTTTGTGAACCAAAGCAGAGTGCGTTAAAGCTAATTTACGCTTTTTAGATTTCTTGGTCAAAATGTGACTTTTGAAAGCGTGTTTTCTTTTAATCTTCCCAGAGCCAGTAACTTTAAAACGTTTCTTAGCACTAGATTTTGTTTTCATTTTAGGCATAATTTCCCTAATTTATTTAAATTTAACTTACTTACTTTATTTTCTTGCTGTAAGCAGTAGGCTTTAGGTTTTAAGCAAAAATGCTTATGGCTTATAGCTTATAGCTTATAGATAAATTACTTTTTCTTCTTCGGAGCGATATACATAATCATTCTTTTTCCTTCAAGAACGGGTAGTGCTTCCACTTTTCCATGATCT
>CAISUR010000021.1 GCA_903888655.1 uncultured Bacteroidota bacterium
AGAACAACAGCAATAATTAACATTGCTATAACAAATCCCTTAATAATTGCTATGAATAATGAAACAAATCCTTCGATAAATGAAACAAAAGATAACCCAAAAAATGCACTTATGTATCCACTAGCTGACATTTTTCTTAATAAATCTTGGATTTTGACTAATAAATATGAGAAAGCACTAAGAGGACCATTAGCTTTTTGTAAAGTTGTATTTGTAAATGATAATATAAATTTACGAATTCTTGCAAATAAATTTCTAAACATTTTTAAAGGATTTAAGATTTCTGATAAAGCTTCAAATATTAAGGCAATTTGTGTACCAAAAATATCAGTCATACTTGAAACTAAATCTTTACCCATTAAATTCATACATTTTCTAAAATTACCATCAGCAGTTTCAGACGGATCTATCCATGAAGCAAACGGCATATATAGAGGATTACATCTATACAATGACCATTCATTACGCATTGATCCAATATTTGATAATAAATAAAAATAGAATATAAATCCTAAAGTTATTAGGAAAGTTCCTATAAAAATATATGGCATTTAACCCCTATTATATTAATCTGATTTAAAGTGCACGAACAATTTTACCTGGTGGACCATTCCATGCTGATTCGCCAGTTTGAACACCAGTATAGAAAGCATATACAATAGAAGCAAATACACCTACAATTCTACCCATTAAAGTTTGAATACGTATCATTAAATATTGCATACTTGACATTAAATTAGCAATCTTACCAAATACCATTTGAAATACCATTCCAAATCCACCTCTTACATTAGCAAATAAACCTCTCATATCACTTAAAGCTCCAGAAATTTCACTTAATGAATCACCTACCATAGACATTTGACCATGTAAAGGATCCATAGCAGCACCAGCATAATCACCAAAACTTTTATTTATGCATTTTGTGAAATTTGTGAATGGATCTACGCCAGCATATGAAGCCATAGGCATATATATTGGATTACATCTTAATTCTGACCAATTATCTTTTAAGTATTTTATTTGTGCTGATCCAATATAACTTAACGAAATAATTATTGCTGTCAAGGTTGACAATAAAAATAATATCATTTTTATCCTTACTCAAAAGAAGCGATTCCATTCTAAAGATTTTTTTGTCTTGGAATGAACATAAATAAGAATGAAAGTTTCTCAACCTATGAAATTGGGTCTTGTACTTGGAGGAATTATATTAGTCGCCGTTGTAATGAACAATTATTCTTCAGCCAAAGCATTTGTAGGGGAAGGTATGGAACAAGCGAAAGGTGCTTTAGGTGTACAAGGTCCTTTATCTGATGGTGGACCTATGTCTGTAAGTGCTCACATGGGTGGTGGTAATGCTCAACCTGTAGAATCCTTACAAGCTCGTCATCCTGCATCTCAAGGCACATACACCGAAACCACTCTAACTGGAAGTGAACTATTACCCAAAGGTGATCTAGGTGCTTCATGGGCGTCTGTAAATCCTTCTGGAATGGCTGATCTAAAAGGCCAAAACTTCTTACAAGCTGGATACCACACTAATACGGCTATTGCTGGTGTAGCTCAAACTAACCGTAATGCTTCATGGGATATTAGATCTGAAGATGCGAATCCTCAAGGAGCTGTAGGTCCTTTCTTAAATACTACTATTGAATCTAATCCTTTCCGTAAAGGCGTAGATGCCTAAAAATTAGGAATTAAAAAGTGATGTTCTTTGTTTGTGCTGACACCTATAGCATTTTTTGATTTATTTTTTATTTTTTTATTTTTTTAAAGTTTGCTCTTTTTCATTTGTTTTCCCTCCATTTTCATATGCTCTGCCATTTTCTCGTGATAAGATACATAAGCTCCAAGATCATTGAAACAATTCTTATCAAAGATAGGTTCACGAGGATGTTTCTTACCTGCAAATTGTGCTAGATCATCATTAACTTTCATTTGTACAATAACGTCTACATAAGTATATGTATCATCACTGCTATCAGTTTCACTATAACTATCATAAAAGTTATCATCATAAATTTCAATAGTAGGACGAGGAGTAAACATCTCATCTGCCATTTTTAAATCGTTCGTTGTAAAATCAATCAAGAACTCTTAAATTACTAAATGATAATTCTTATAAAAATAAAATCCATTTTTATAAGAATTTCTTAAATTAAAAAGGTGGTGTTTAAGAACACCGGGTTTATTTGTTTGATAAGTTTAGTTCTTATTTTTTGTTGCAAGTGCT
>CAISUR010000022.1 GCA_903888655.1 uncultured Bacteroidota bacterium
ACAGTCTGCCCTCGTTGGCCGCTTGAGTATCTCCCCATTAGCTTTACGAGGTTGCAAATATATAAACACTTTTTATGTTTGCAAATTTATTTAAACTATAATTTATTTTTTTTGAATCCTAAAAGAACTCATATTGAAACCTAAATATTCTTTACTATTGATTACTATTACTTTAGAATTTCTATCCGTTCAAATTAAAATACATATTAATAACTACTTTTGTCTATAAAAAATAATAAGATGAAAAAAACAATCACTATTCTATTGGGCTTGTTGTGTTTTTCTTGCGAAAACAAAAAAGAAATAGAACTTGCAAAAGGAAATAAAACAATTGTTGCAGACGTTCAAGAACACTCCCCTATTTATATTTTTTTTAAAATTGATAAAAAAGATACTATAGCCGATGTAAATCGTAAAAATTCAATTGCTTCCACGAACTGGATTTTCAATATTGACAAGCGTTTACCATTAAGACTAGTGGTTCCAGAATTGATGAAATTACAGACCAAAAAAGAAGTTAGTATCCACAAAAATGAGACCGCTGAAAACTATTTCTCGTATGATAATTATACTAAGAAATCATTGTCATTTTTACCATTTACTAAAGTAAAATATGTTTTAGGAAAACCAATAATTAATGAACTTTATTTTGGTAAAAATGATTTGATAAAATTCAATTCTTCTGTTATAAAGAAAGAAGAAATGCAGTACCTCTTAAACAATTTATCGAGTAAAGTTCAATCAGAAATTTCAATTTCGTTTGATAAAAATTGTAGCTTTAATGAATATATAAACTATAAGATATTACTTTTTGATTTAAAAATAGCTACAAAAGGAATTTCAATTTCAAATAAAGAATACATCTACTAAACTCTCTTCTAAAGTCATTTCTTTCACATCTAACTTTATTTTACTGATGATGATAGGGTTCATTTTTCAAAATTGTAAACCCACGATACAATTGTTCAATGACAAATAAACGAACCATTTGATGCGAAAAAGTCATTGCTGAAAGTGATATTTTTCCATGAGCTTTCTTATAAATTTCCTCACTGAAACCATAAGGACCGCCTATTGCAAAAACTACCGTTTTGATTCCAGCATTCATTTTTTTTTGCAGATAATCTGAAAATTCGATACTCGAAAAAATAGCGCCATTTTCATCTAATAAAACTAATTGATCTGTTGCAGATAATTTGGATAAAATTAATTCACCTTCTTTATCTTTTTGCTGTGCTTCTGATAAATTTTTTACATTTTTGATGTCAGGAATTATTTCCAATTCAAACTTAATGTAAAAAGAAAGCCGTTTTGTATAATCGTCGATTAAAGATTGAAGTGATTTTTTGTCGGTTTTGCCAATGGCAATTAGCTTGATGTTCATTGCAAGTTGAAATAGAGTGACAAATTTACAAATTGATTTCTATTTTATGCTAACTTCAACTGCAACTCCAAAGTATTTTCTATTTTTGCAAAACAACGCAACTACTATGTACAAATTACTAATTCGTCCAATTCTTTTTTGGTTTGATCCTGAAGATGTTCACTATTTCACCTTTTCATTAATTCGATTTTTGTCGAAAATACCAGGAGTTCCTTCCTTATTTAAATCATTATATTTAGTAAATGACAATCGACTGGAAACAGAAGTATTTGGATTAAAGTTTAAAAATCCAGTTGGATTAGCAGCAGGTTTTGACAAAGATGCCAAATTATATAATGAATTATCCAATTTTGGTTTTGGATTTATTGAAATTGGAACTTTAACTCCTGTCGGACAAGAAGGAAATCCTAAAAAACGTTTGTTCCGCTTGAAAAAAGATTCAGCAATTATTAATCGAATGGGCTTCAATAATGGGGGTGTTAAAGAGGCTGTAGTGCGTCTTAGAAATAATAAACATGTTTTAATTGGCGGAAATATTGGAAAAAACAAACTTACCGCTAACGAAAATGCTGCTCAAGATTACGAAATTTGCTTCGAAGCACTTTATGATTATGTTGATTATTTTGTGGTTAATGTAAGCTCCCCAAACACACCTAATTTACGCGAGCTTCAAGATAAAAAACCACTTACAATGCTTTTGATGTCATTGCAAAATTCTAACCTAAAGAAACAAATACCAAAACCAATTCTTTTAAAAATAGCTCCTGATTTAACCGATTCACAACTATTAGATATAATCCAAATAGTTAACGAAACTAAAATTGCGGGAGTAATTGCAACCAATACTACCTTGTCTAGAGAAGGTTTAAAATCTGAAACTAAAACGGAAACCGGAGGATTGTCTGGAAAACCATTAACCAATCGTTCTACAGAAGTAATTCGTTTTCTTTCTGAAAAAAGTAATAAATCATTTCCAATTATCGGTGTTGGTGGAATCCATTCAGCTCAAGATGCATTGGACAAATTAGAAGCAGGCGCCAGTTTGATTCAATTGTATACTGGTTTTATTTATGAAGGACCTAAATTAGTTAAAGAAATTAACAAAGCAATATTAAAAAATCTAAAGTAATTTTATAGTTACGAAATCGTTTTCTTTTTTATCTTTGGCTTCCAATGGAGAACATAAAAATCATAGAATGTCCACGTGATGCTATGCAAGGCATCAAACCTTTTATTCCAACGGAACGAAAAGTGGATTATATTCAAGCCTTACTTCGAGTAGGATTTGATACTATTGATTTTGGAAGTTTTGTTTCTCCTAAAGCCATTCCACAAATGGTTGATACTGCCGAAGTATTAGCCCAATTAGACTTATCACAAACCAATAGTAAACTACTTGCTATTATTGCCAACACACAAGGTGCTTCGCTGGCATGCGTTCATAAAGAAATTCAATATTTGGGATTTCCATTTTCTATTTCCGAAAACTTTCAAATGCGAAATACTCATAAAACCATTGCTGAAAGTTTAATTACTTTACAAGAAATTTTAGAAATTGCTGATAAATCCAATAAGGAAGTAGTAACTTATATTTCAATGGGATTCGGAAATCCGTACGGTGATCCTTGGAATGTGGATGTAGTTGGCGAATGGACTGAAAAATTAGCTAATATGGGCCTAAAAATTCTATCGCTTTCGGATACTATTGGAAGTTCAACACCCGAAGTAATAAACTATTTGTTCTCTAATTTAATTCCAAAATATCCTAATATCGAATTTGGAGCGCACCTTCATACCACTCCCGATAAATGGTTTGAAAAGATTGATGCAGCTTATAAAGCAGGTTGTCGCAGGTATGATGGAGCAATTCAAGGTTTTGGTG
>CAISUR010000023.1 GCA_903888655.1 uncultured Bacteroidota bacterium
CTAGAATATAAGAAGAAATTTAATGGAAACTACTCGTTACGGATGTACCCTAAAGTAGAAGTTCACAATGAATTGTTTACGATAAAAAAATTAATATCAGATGATAATTAATAAACTTGTTCTAAGAATTTACTTAAAAGGGCTAAATTAAACTTAAAAACGCTTCTCCAAGATAATCAATGATAGTACTTGCAATAAACGATTGTGTTCCTGTTTCTGGCAGAGCAATATCTGCAGTCAAACCATGAAGATATACCCCAAAAATTGCAGCTTCAAAGGGTTCATAATGTTGTGCGACTAAACTCGTAATAATTCCTGTTAAAACATCACCACTTCCGGCTGTGGCTAGTGCAGCATTTCCAGTGGTGTTCTTACAGACCGATAAACCGTTAACAATCATGGTTGGAGCTCCTTTTACGACTACAATTATTCCATTTTCTAAAGAAAGTTCTATTACTTTTTCAATCATTTCCTCTTCCGAACTCCATATTCCAATTAATCGTTCCAACTCTTTTCTGTGAGGAGTAAGAATTGCTTTTTTGGGTACTAATGAAAACCAATTTTTGTTTTTGGACAAAATATTTAATCCATCGGCATCGATGATTAATGGACTTTTATTTTCCAATAAAAAATCATAAAACCCTTTTTCTGTATTTGTATCTTGTCCAATTCCACTGCCGATTCCTATAGCATTAGGTTCAAAACCATATTGAATTGATGTAATTATTTTTTCATTTTCATCGGTTATTACCATAACTTCTGGTATGGTAATTTGTAAAATATCATAACCACATTTTGGGATGAAAGAAGTTACTAAACCACATCCCGTTTTTAAAGCTGCTTTGCTAGATAAAACTACTGAACCCATTTTACCATAACTACCGCCTATTATCAATGCGTGTCCTTGCAATCCTTTGTGAGTCGTTGCGTTTACAGGTTTAAGAATATCGAGAATGTAATCTTTTGTAATCGTAATCATTTTGATAACTAATTTATTTCAAATAAGAATTAGCTTACAAATATACAAGTAATACCGTCAACTTTAAAGATATTTATTACTATAAAACTATATTTTAAGTAGATACTAATTAATTCGTTAAAAAAATGTAAAACCATTTTAGGATAAAATTTCTCTTTCTAAATTTGTAATGAATTTTAAAATTAGTAATTATGTTAAGAAACAAAAACTTTTGGAACTATTCATTTGCTATTGCATTTTGTCTTGTAATGCAATGTAGTCTTTTTGCACAAAGCAATAAATTTTCTTTAACAGATAAAGATAATCACAAAGACGACATCGTAATGACTTGGAATAAAAATACTCCTGAAACCGAAATGAAGGAAGACATCAAGGCATTGTCTGAAAAAGGAATAACTATAAAGTATTCCAATGTAAAAAGAAATGCCAATGATGAAATAACTAGTATTAAAGTTGACTATTCGGATAGAAAAGGAAATAAAGGCAATTTAGAATACAACAATCAAAAACCGATAGGAGTAATTAAATTTTATAAAAATGGAGATGAAGTGGGATTTGGTGATCCAAGTGGCGGCGACAATAGAATAGCTAGTAATGATTTTATGGATAAAAACGGTTTTATCAATCCGCAAGATTTAATGAAGCAATTTCAACTTGGAAATGGCGATAAAAACTCACAATCGTTCAGTTTTAGTTTTCCTAATGATGGTGAAAGTTTTGGGCAGTCAAAATCAAAGATTATGATTCAAAAAGATGGAAAAAAGCCTTTGGTCATTGAAGACGGAAAAGTTACAGAAGGTGGTGATGATTATTCTCAAGATGAAATTGACAAAATCAAAAATGAAAACAAAATCGAAAGTTTTAGCTATGGAAATGGAGATTTAAATAGCAAACAATTTGATTTTAGGAACAAAGAAGGTTTGGATGCTTTTAAAAACCAAATGGAAAAAATGCAAAATCAACTAGAGAAAATCAACCCTAGCGATGCACCAAGTGAAAATTACAAATCAGATTTTGATAAAACCAAAGAAGATATGATTAAGGCTAAAGAAGAAATGATTAAAGCCAAAGAGGAATTAGAAAAAGCTAAAAAAGATTTGCAAAAAAACAAATCAAAACTAAAAGTTCAAAAGGCGTAGTACAATTTATAAAATACAAAAAAATGAGGTCTATAAAACCTCATTTTTTTTGTATTTTTAGGAAGTTATCGGATTCCGTTTACAATTCCAACGAAATCATCTGCTTTTAAAGCCGCACCACCAATTAATCCGCCATCAACATCGGGTTTTCCAAAAATTTCTTTTGCATTGTCTGGTTTTACACTTCCTCCATAAAGAATAGAAACATCTTCTGCAACATCGCTTCCAAAACGTGTACGAACAGTTTCTCTGATAAATTCATGCATTTCTTGTGCTTGTTCGGGTGAAGCAGTTTCACCAGTGCCTATTGCCCAAACTGGCTCATAAGCTAATATTATATTCTCCCACGATTCATTGCTAATATGAAACAAGCCATCACGTAATTGATTTTCAACTACGTTAAAATGTTGGCTATTTTGGCGGTCTTTCAATTCTTCTCCGAAACAAAAAATAACAGTCATGTTGTGTTTCAATGCCGTATCAACTTTAAAAGCCAATTGAGCATCCGTTTCTCCAAAATAAGCTCTTCTTTCGGAATGACCAAGGATAACGGTGTTTACGCCAATACTTTGTAACATATCAGCCGAGATTTCGCCAGTGTAGGCTCCGTTTTCTGCATGATGCATATTTTGTGCAGCAATGGTGATATTTGTAAATTCAACGTGATCAGCAGCCGAAGCTAAATTCACAAAAGTTGGAGCTACAATAATTTGTGCTTCAACATCATTGGGTAATTTAGCAATTAAATCGTTTAATAAATCTTCTGTCTCTTCAGCGTTTTTATTCATTTTCCAATTACCTGCAACAATTTTCTTTCTCATTATTCTAATGTTTTTAAAGTAGTGTTTATTTTATCAAATTCAGTCTCAATAGCATGATATAAGACGATTTCACCTTTTTTATTAATGATGATATATCTCGGAATCCAATCTAAATCAATCGATTTTCCAAAAGTACCTTTCATCCCTTCGGTATCATTTACCCAATAGTTTTCTCCTTTCAATTCATGTTTTGCAATTCCAGCTTTCCATTTATCAAAAGTTTTATCCATAGAGACAAATACATAAACTACATTTGGATTATTCGCTTGTAATTCTTTTACTTTGGGCATTGCACCCACGCAATCACCACACCATGAAGCCCAAACTTCCATCACAATAGTTTTGCCTTTATATTTTTCAAGAACCTCCTTGAATTTAACTTCTTTCCCTTCGCTATCGGTTAATTTTTGAGATTGACTTTTTTTCGAGAACGATTTGATTTGCGCGTTTGAACATGATATAGACATCATAATAACATTACATAACACGAATAATCTTTTCATAGTTTTTTCTATTAAATATTTTGAACCTATAATTTTGGATTTGCTTTCTTTAAATCGGAATATGATTTATGGAGATACGCATTTAATTCTGAACCATTAAATTTATTATCTTTAATACCATCATAGTATTTAATTTCATTGCCATTCCAAAAATATTTTACTCCAGGAGTATCTCGGTTTTTACCTAACATATTCCAAAACGGAATGATTTCGATTATTTTATAAGGATAATTTGCTCCAGCTTCTTTAAAAAAATCGGGAATCAAATCGGCCTCTTCGTTCATAAATAGCACCAAAAGCGGTGGCAAACTTGAGTCTTTTTTTCTCATTTCTGTCAATTCTTTAGCGGCAGCTCTGCAATGATCACAACCAGGAACAAAATAACACAGTAA
>CAISUR010000024.1 GCA_903888655.1 uncultured Bacteroidota bacterium
ATGAGACCTACTTAAAAATAACTGATTTAATTTTAGAAAATAATATCCCGGAGATTTTAGTAGCTTATAATGATATTTTAGCAAAAGGATTTGATGGACATCATTTCATATCAGGTTTAGCTACTCATTTTAGAGACTTGTTGGTTTGTAAAAATCCTGCGACACTAATATTGTTGGAAGCGGGCGAGCAAGCTCAAAATTTATACGGACAGCAAGCTCAAAAATGTAATCAAGATTTTTTATTGAAAGGAATAGAGATTGCTAATGATTGTGATTTAAAGTTTAAACTTTCTCAAAACCAAAGACTTCTTGTAGAATTAGCACTCATGCAATTATGCTCTATCAACTTCGATGGAGAAAAAAAAAAGTTGATTTTATAATTCCTCCTACTTTTTTTAGAAATACTAATTATTCAATAGTCGAAAGCCCAAAGCCCAAAGCGCAAAGCCAGGAAACCGAAGTAGTTAAAAATGATACTTTATTGCCTTCAAATGACATCGATTCGTTTGAAAATAAAAGTATTATTCAGCATACAGAAGCATCAAATGAATTGATAAATAAAACTGCTAATTATCAACCTGAAACCACAAAAATTTCATCACTTTCACTTTCGAGTATCCGAGTAAAGAAGGAACTAATGGAGGCTCAAAAAGACGTGATTATTCAAGAGGAACATTTATTGACTGAAGAATTCTCAGAAGCTCAAATGCTAGAATTCTGGTACAAATATGCGCAACGTTTAAACGATAAAGGACAAATGATTATGGAATCACTACTTCGAATTAGTGATCCAAAATTAGAAGGATCAAAAATAATTTATGTACTACCTAATGAGGGTTCTAAAATTGATTTTGAAAAAGCTAAACCCGAACTTTTGGGGTATTTAAGAGGCCATTTACACAACCATGATATTAGTATTGAAGTTATCGTGAACGAAAGTATGAAAAGTAAAATTGCTTTTACAACTCAAGATAAATTCAATCGTTTAAAGGAAATAAATCCAAATCTTGAGGAATTAAGAAGATTATTTGATTTAGAAATTTAAATTTTAATTTACAAACGACATACAAAAATACACATTGTATTTTTTTGAAAGAAATTCATTTATTATTGGCAATCTACTAATCTAAAAGCATCATTCAATAAATAGAAATTTAAGTTAATTTTGAACAGTATTACGATACATTATTGTACTTTTGGTGTAAATTATTTTTTTGTTCAGCCCCAAAAGAAATTACCTAATAGAATGAAAATTAAAATTTGGCATTTTTGTATGTTACTTTTGTTGACATCCTCAATGATGTCTGCTTTTTCTTTTACTGCCAGTACTACCAATGAAACTTGTTCAGGGAATGGAACTATCACGTTTTCAAGTACTAATACAGACCCAATTGGTTCAATAGTGTATATTGTTTATAAGTTACCTAATATAACAACTCCATATACGGTTGTAAATACTAATATTGTTTATGGCTTATCGGCAGCAACCTATCGAATTATTGCTAAAGAAACCGTAGGAAATATATCTACCCAACAACAATTAGATGTAGTTATTAATGATGCTAAAACATCATTACTTTATTCGATACAAAGCCTAAATCAAGCCTGTTCAAATACTAGTAATATTTCCGTGAATGTAATTTCTGGAACAGCACAGAGTTATGAAATTTTTGCGGGTCCTATGATATTCCCTACTCAATCAAGCAATACTTTCAATGGATTAACAGTTGGTGTTTATAAAATTAGAGTTTTTGATAATTGTGGAACTGGAATAGTACAAACATTTACAGTAAATCAAAATACTGCAGGTATATCAATTGGGTCGCCTACTTTTTCTAATACATCACCTCCCTCATGTAATTTTACACAAGCTACAAACACTCTTACTCCAGCACCAGGAACCGTTTTAGGGTATCCTTTAGTTGTAACCTACAGCATTCATCCTCCTGGAGGCGGTACAACTATTACTCAAGTAGTAAATCTATTAAATGGAAATCCTACATCATTAAACTTAATTGAAACAATTCCAGATTATGTTAATCAAAATTTTGATTATGACTTGACAATTGTTGATGCTTGTCACAGTACTTATACCCAAAATTTTCCAGTAATTAAAAATATTTCTCTTACGTCTAGCATAATAAATTTAGAATGTGATCATAATTACTTTAGTCTTCAAGTTGCTAATTACAGCCCTCCCTATACTATTAATTTTACTTCTTTCCCCACAACATTTAATCCGTCTAGCTATATTGTAAATTATCAAGGGCCTTATAATCAAGATTCTATTCAGTTTGGTGATGGTACTACTTTTACTCCTTTTGGAGATTATTCAGTGACTGTTTTGGATAGTTGTGGTAGAACTGCAACAAGCAACTTTTCAATTATTTCTCAACTACCTCAACCCTCTATTAATACATCTAATAACGGATGTTTAACCAATTCTGGTACCATTGTGATATCTATTCCAAATTATCCTATTACTAATGCATTGGTAACATCTGCTCCAGCAGGGTTTGGACAAACTTTGCCTTTTGATGCTTCTTCTTTTATTGATTCAAGTGGAATTTTAACTTTGAATCCTGTCCCAATAGGGGATTATATAATTCAAATAAGCAATAAATGTAATGTTCCAATACCCCCAATAAATTGTACGATTCCAATTTATGTAAACCAAGGTCTTTCATCCTCATCTCGACCTGGCTGTGATTTACAGAAAACCTCTATTTCAATCAGTAGTAAAAACTCAAAGTTGACATCTGTTTTAATAACATCAGCTCCTGTCTCATACAATCATCCATACCCCTATGACGTGTCTTCGAATATTATTGCAAATGGAAATTTATATCTTGATAATTTACCGGGGGGCACGTATCAGTTTTCAACAATTGACCAATGCGGTTTTACTAATACCATTACAGTTACAGCTGCGGGATATAATATTACCAACAGTACTTTTTCACTTCAACCCAATTG
>CAISUR010000025.1 GCA_903888655.1 uncultured Bacteroidota bacterium
ATACGGCATTTTTAGAATTATTTGCAAGACCTTTCAAAACGTCTTTCACCGAGATTTGAAGAATTACGTTGATTCCTCCTTCAAGGTCAAGACCTTTATTGATTTGCTTATTTCTTACTTCCTCAAAAGTGTAGTCAGTAATTCCTAAACTAAAAACTTTCTCTTTACTAATCGAGTCTAAATACTTCAACTCTTTTTTCTCATTTCCATGAGCAAACGTTTTAGCATCTTGTTGTACCTTGTTTGAAACAAAAGTGAAAGAAAGTTGGTAAATGCTTACCAATGCAAATAGAATTGCGAAAAATTTAATAAGTCCTTTATTCTGCATTATTACTAAAAATTAATTAATTTTTTTGTTTGTTAGAATTTCAAAAAACAAATAAATATCAAGTAATATATTGATTTTCAATAGAAATCATAAAAAACACTTGACTACACGTTTTTTGAAACGTGCAAATATATAATTAACCTAAAGATTAACAAATTATTTACACATTAATATCAAAAAAAAGACCGCAAAAATGCAGTCTCTTTTATAATTTATTTAATCGTTAAGCCAAAATCGATTTCAAATCGGCGTTCATGGCTCTAACTGCTTCTGCACTTTTTGCAAATTTAGCTTTTTCTTCATCATTCAAATTGATGTCGACTATTTTTTCAACACCATTTCTGCCAATGATACAAGGAACACCAATACAAATATCGCTTTGTCCATATTCTCCTTCAAGCATTACCGAACAAGGAATCATTTTCTTTTGATCGTTTAAAATTGCATCTACTAAAAATGCCACAGAAGCTCCAGGTGCGTACCATGCAGAAGTTCCTAATAAAGCGGTCAAAGTTGCTCCACCAACCATAGTATCAGCAGCTACTTTAGACAATTCATCTTCTGATAAAAATTGAGAAACGGGAACACCATTATAGGAAGCTAGACGCGTTAACGGAATCATTGTAGTATCTCCATGACCTCCAACAACCATTCCTTGAATATCATTAGCGGGTTTATCTAAAGCTAATGACAAATATGTTTTAAAACGAGAGCTATCTAAAGTTCCACCCATTCCAATAATTCTGTTTTTTGGCAAACCAGTAGCTTTTAATGTTAAATAGGTCATAGTGTCCATTGGATTGGAAACTACAACCACAATAGCATTAGGAGAATGAGCTAATAAATTTTCGGCTACACCTTTTACAATCCCAGCATTGATCCCAATTAATTCTTCACGAGTCATACCCGGTTTTCTTGGAATTCCAGAAGTAATAACAACCACATCACTTCCAGCAGTTTTGGTATAATCATTGGTACTTCCCACCATTTTAGTATTGAATCCTAAAGTGGTTTGCGTTTGCATGATGTCAAGTGCTTTTCCTTCTGCAAAACCTTCTCTAATGTCTAATAATACGATTTCACTCGCAATTCTTCTGTAAGCAATAGCATCAGCGCATGTCGCACCAACGTTTCCTGCTCCAACTATTGTAACTTTCATTTGATAGTGTGTTATATATTGATAAAAAAATTAAAATTCGTATTGAACGGACAAGTTTGTATTGACAAATTTACCAAAAGCCAATGAAGTTTGCACATAAATTTTGCTAAATTGGTATCGACCCGATATTTCTCCAATGTAATTAAACTTTGTTTTGTAAATTTCTTTTAGTTTCTCATTCAAGATATATTGAACAGGAATAATATCTTCAATTTGACCTCTTTCCCCAGTAAGTAAGTATTTAAAATCGCTCACATTGGTTATTGAACTGACCATTAATTCAAATTTCTTCCATTGTTTAGAAGCACTTACTTGAAATTGCCAAGTATCAACCTTTCCGGTAATCTGGTTTATACCGAGATTTCCGTATGAAGTATAGGTGTCTAAAAAATCAAAGCTGATGTTTTCTTTAGAAAATGCCACAAGGGCAGCTACATTAATTTTCTTTTTTTCAAGCGATTTGAAATACTGACTAAAATTATGTTTCAATCCAAAACCATACACCTGATAATTACCTCTCACTAGTTTGACTTTGGTTGAATATTTTCCAACTACCTCAAATCCTTTCCACAACGAAATAGATCCTTGTATATACGGATAAACGATTGTCTCTTCATTAACTCCATTAGGCGCAGACACTTTTATTGGATTTGTATCTATTTGACCTGTCAAATAATAATTGGTATCACTCCCCAAAGCTGTTGGCACCGTTGCAGAAGTTACGTTGTCACCATTTGCATTCTGAATGGAAAAAAAAGAAAATTCAGAATTATTGATTTGAAAACTTCGATCTCGGTGGGGAACAAAAAAAACATTGGTATTGATGGCTAACGTGACATCAAATAATTTTCTCTTTTTAGGAGAAGTCATCCAACCAGATGAGGCTTGATAAACCGCTGCATCCGTAGCCGGAGTAATGTATTTTTCAGAATACATTGTAGCATCGTTCAAAAAACGACCAATTTGATCGAAAGTCTGCGCAGTTTGAGAAAAGGACTTGCTCGAAACCATCAAGCAAATCCCAATCATAATATATTTAGAAAATTGATTACGCATCAATATTGGCGTAAACAGCGTTCTTTTCAATAAATTCTCTTCTTGGCGGAACCTCATCACCCATCAACATCGAGAAAACTCTATCAGCTTCTGTCAAACTATCTATAGTTACTTGTCGTAATGTTCTAAAGTTAGGATCCATAGTAGTTTCCCAAAGCTGTTCCGCATTCATTTCTCCAAGACCTTTATAACGTTGAATTGCGGCACTTCCACCCATTTTTTCGTTAGCGGTATCTCGTTGATCATCCGTCCAAGCGTATTCTTTTTTGTTTCCTTTTTTAACTAAATATAAAGGAGGTGCAGCTATATAAACGTGCCCACCTTCAATTAATTCTCTCATGAATCTGAAGAAGAACGTTAAAATTAAAGTAGCAATATGACTTCCATCAACATCGGCATCACACATAATAATTACTTTATGATACCTTAATTTTTCAAGATTTAAAGCTTTAGAATCTTCTTCGGTTCCAATTGTTACTCCCAGCGCCGTGAAAATATTTCTAATCTCTTCGTTTTCAAAAACTTTGTGATGCATGGCTTTTTCTACATTCAAAATCTTTCCTCGCAATGGCAAAATGGCCTGAAAGTTTCTATCACGTCCTTGTTTTGCAGTTCCTCCTGCCGAATCTCCCTCTACAAGATATACTTCGCATCTTGCAGGATCTTGTTCAGAACAATCTGACAATTTCCCAGGCAAACCACCACCGCCTAAAACGGTTTTACGTTGTACCATTTCACGAGCTTTCTTAGCTGCATGACGGGCTTGAGCCGCAAGAATTACTTTTTGAACAATGATTTTAGCATCGTTTGGATTTTCTTCTAAGTAATTTTCAAGCATTTCAGAAACCGCTTGAGAAACAGGAGAAACAACTTCTCTATTCCCTAATTTGGTTTTAGTTTGACCTTCGAATTGAGGTTCAGAAACTTTTACCGAAATAATAGCGGTTAATCCTTCACGGAAGTCATCACCTGCGATTTCGAATTTTAATTTATCTAATAACCCCGAAGCATCAGCATATTTTTTCAACGTACGAGTCAATCCCATACGAAAACCTTGTAAATGTGTTCCTCCTTCGTGAGTGTTAATATTATTAACATAAGAAAAGATATTTTCAGAATAACTAGTGTTATAAACCAAAGCCACTTCCACAGGAATTTCTCCTTTTTCGTGCTCCATACTAATTACGTGAGAAATGATTGGCTCACGACCCATATCCAAGAACTTAACAAACTCCTTCAATCCTTCTTTGGAGTGAAAAACTTCGCCTTCAAACTCGCCTTTATCGTTAGTATGACGTTTATCTGTTAAGGTAATTGTAATTCCTTTATTAAGAAACGACAACTCACGCATACGAGCTGCTAACGTATCATAATTATATTCAATTGTTTGCGTGAAAATGGTTTTGTCAGGATGAAACGTAACCATGGTACCCCTTTTATCGGTAGTCCCAATTTGTTTTACCGGATACATTGCTTTTCCCTTTTCATACTCCTGCTCATAGATTTTTCCATCTCTAAAAACAGTCGCTCTTAAATTATCAGAAAGCGCATTTACACAAGACACCCCAACACCGTGGAGTCCTCCAGAAACTTTATAGGAATCTTTATCGAATTTTCCTCCCGCTCCAATCTTGGTCATTACAACCTCAAGTGCCGAAACACCTTCTTTTTTATGTATATCAACGGGAATTCCACGACCGTTATCTTCAACTGTAACGGAATTATCTTCATTTATAAAAACACTAATAGTATCACAATGCCCAGCTAATGCCTCATCAATTGAGTTATCTACTACTTCATAAACTAAATGGTGTAAACCTCTAACGCCCGTATCTCCAATGTACATAGATGGACGCATTCTTACGTGCTCCATTCCCTCTAGCGCCTGAATACTGTCGGCTGAATAGCTATTTTTTTTAATTTCGTCGCTCATAATAAATTATATCGTATGTATGATTTTTGTCTAACACGCAAATATACAAAAGCAAACGTGATTTTAAAGCGATTTTAAGCATTTTATAGTACAAGTTATCAACATTTATGTTTTAATAAATTTTAATTGATTTAAAGCTGTTTTTTATCGTCTAAAATTCAACTGTCTGATTAGAAAAGTATTATAATACAAAAAGCGTTTATCAATAATGACAAACGCTTTTTAAACAAACAAACTAAACTTCAATCTAAAATCAAGTAACAAGCCCGACTTTATTCTCTTCAATATTTTAAGCTTTTATATAAGCATCATCATGCACATTTGCCACAGCTCTACCCGATGGATCATTTAAATTTTTAAATGCTTCGTCCCATTCTAAGGCAATTTTGGTACTACAAGCAACGCTAGCTTCTTGTGGAACACACAACGCTGCAGCATCACTTGGGAAATGTTCTGTAAAAAGAGAACGGTAATAGTATTCTTCTTTGGAGGTAGGAGTTTGCAGGGGAAACTTATATTTTGCATTGGCTATTTGATCATCTGAAATTTCTTTAGCAACAACTTCTTTCAAGGTGTCAATCCAACTGTAACCAACACCATCGCTAAATTGCTCTTTTTGTCTCCAAGCAACACTTGCTGGCAACATGTCTTCGAATGCTTTACGCAAAACCCATTTTTCCATACGTTCTCCGTTAATCATTTTATCTTGTGGATTGATGCGCATAGCAACATCCATAAATTCCTTATCTAAAAATGGTACACGTCCTTCAATTCCCCATGCGGCTAGACTTTTATTAGCTCGCAAGCAATCGTACATGTGCAATTTACTTAATTTACGAACGGTTTCTTCATGAAATTCTTTGGCATTGGGTGCTTTATGAAAATACAAATAACCACCAAATAATTCATCGGAACCTTCTCCAGAAAGCACCATTTTAATTCCCATTGATTTAATAACTCTCGCCATTAAATACATTGGTGTCGAAGCCCGTATTGTGGTTACATCATACGTTTCTAAATTATAAATTACATCACGAACGGCATCTAAACCTTCTTGAATGGTGAATTTTATTTCGTGGTGAATGGTTCCTAAATGATCAGCAACCACTTGAGCAGCAGCCAAATCAGGCGAACCTTCTAAACCGACTGCAAAAGAATGTAATTGCGGATACCAAGCATCAACGGTGTCTCCGGATTCAATTCTTTTTTGTGCATATTTTTTGGCGATTGCCGATGTTATCGATGAATCCAAACCTCCCGAAAGCAAAACTCCATAAGGAACATCACTCATCAATTGACGGTGCACGGCAGCTTCTAATGCTGTTTTAATTTCATCAATGCTGGTTTGATTATCCTTTACAGCATCATATTCGGTCCATTCTCTGTTGTACCATTTTACGAATTCGCCATCTTTACTTGACAAATAATATCCAGGTGGAAATAATTCAATTTTGGTACAATAACCTTCAAGTGCTTTTAATTCTGATGCTACAAAAAAAGTCCCGTGTTGATCCCAACCGATGTATAAAGGGATGATTCCCATGTGGTCACGAGCAATGAAATATTCATCTTTTTCAACATCATAAATTGCAAATCCGAAGATTCCATTCATTTCGTCTATGAAGTGAACTCCCTTTTCTTTGTATAAAGCCAAAATCACTTCACAATCACTTTCGGTTTGAAAATGGTATTTTCCTTCAAATTGTTTGCGTAATGCTCTATGATTATATATTTCACCATTGGCTGCAAGAACCAGTTTTTTGTCTTCACTGAATAAAGGTTGCTTTCCTGAAGCTGGGTCAACAATAGCTAACCTTTCGTGAGCTAAAATAGCTTTGTCATTACTGAAAATTCCGCTCCAATCCGGTCCGCGATGACGGATGATTTTTGACATTTCTAACACCTGAGGTCTTATTACTTCTGACTTTTGTTTTAAATCAAAGGCGCATACAATTCCACACATTTTTTTAAGTTTATAAGTTTAAAAAGTTTAAGAGTTTATAAGGTTTATCTCAAAAACTATATTATTTATTTGATGAAGCAAAATTGAGTAAATACTTCAAATATTAAAACCAAAAAAGAATAATTAGTTATAAATTTAAACTAAAAATGAGATTTGAAGAGTAATTTTATAGTTAAACTGTTTGAAAAAGTAGATTTGGGTTTAAGATTGTTATTTATTAAAATGCTTTAATCTTTTAAAACATTAAGAAATTAAGATTCATTAAGATTTACAAGACAGATTCTATCTTAAATTTTGTTGTGTTAATCTCAAACTCAAACCCCACTTCATTTCCCATCAATTTACTGCCCAAAGGTGATTGTGGAGAAACTGCTATAATAGTTTTATCATCAACTGTGATTTTTGGTAAAGCAGCACTTATAAACAATAACATTTCATTGGCTTGAACCAAACTTCCTAAAGCAATTTTAGTATGATTTGCAGAAGCATCAATTTTATCAAGAATGGCTTTTTGATCAAGGATTTCTTTGAGTTTATGATTTAGTTTTTCTTGTTCGATGTGCATCATTGATAATGCTGTTTCGTGTTTATCTCCTGCCGAACCTTTAGCGTCGTTTTGAGCATCTTCGGTTAAACCTGAAGTCATGTCACGAAAAACATCTATTTTATCTTGAATTAACTGTTGGTGGTGGTGAAGGATTCTTTCTTTCATATATGGATTAATAGATCGTTAGACTACTTAGATTTCTAAAAATCTATTAATCTGAAAATCAAATTTTCTAGAAATCAAATTTGTAATTAGCACCCAATAACACCTGAACACCTTGAACAGGATAATTCATCCAACGTTGGTAGTTTTGATTCGCTAAATTATTTC
>CAISUR010000026.1 GCA_903888655.1 uncultured Bacteroidota bacterium
AATGTTCCGATTCCTAAGCCGTACATTTATTATGTCAAAAACTATAAAAAAAGTAGGAGTATTGACTTCTGGTGGAGATTCTCCTGGAATGAATGCTGCTATACGTTCTGTAGTGCGAACATGTGCATATCACAATATTGAATGTGTGGGTATTTACAGAGGTTATCAAGGAATGATTGAAGGTGATTTTAAAGAAATGGGACCTCGTTCGGTAAACAATATAGTGAATAAGGGAGGGACCATCTTAAAATCGGCTCGTTCTAAAGAATTTATGACTGTTGAAGGTCGTAAAAAAGCTCATCAAAATTTAGTAAATTCAGGGGTAGATGCTCTTGTTGTTATTGGTGGAGATGGAAGTTTTACTGGTGCTGAAGTTTTTAATAGTGAATATGATTTCCCAGTTATGGGAATTCCAGGAACGATTGATAACGATATTTTCGGAACCAGTCATACCTTAGGATTTGATACTGCTTTGAATACCGTAGTCGATTGTATCGATAAAATTAGAGACACCGCAAGTTCTCATAATCGACTTTTTTTAGTAGAAGTTATGGGAAGAGATGCAGGTCATATTGCTCTTAATGCGGGAATTGGTGCTGGTGCTGAAGAAATATTAATTCCTGAAGAAGATTTAGGTTTGGAGCGATTATTAGATTCTTTACGAAGAAGTAAAGCATCTGGAAAATCATCAAGCATCGTGGTGATTGCCGAAGGTGATAAAATTGGGAAAAATGTTTTTGAACTAAAAGATTACATCGAAGAAAATTTTCCAGAATATGATATTCGTGTATCCGTTTTAGGACACATGCAACGAGGAGGAGCACCGTCTTGTTATGATAGAGTACTTGCGAGTAGATTAGGCGTAAAAGCTGTAGAGTCTTTACTGGAAGGTAAATCAAATTTTATGGTGGGAATTTTAAATGATAAAGTAGCATTAACTCCATTAGAGCAAGCAATCAAGGGTCATTCAGAAATTGATAGGGAACTATTGCGAGTATCTGATATTATGACTACCTAATTCAAGAATAATAATTAATATCAATTGCAATTAAAAAATATTAAAGTTAAAAATAAAACAAATGTCAAAAGTAAAATTAGGGATTAACGGTTTTGGAAGAATTGGAAGGATTGTTTTTAGAGAAACATTCAATAGAGATAATGTAGAAGTTGTTGCTATTAATGATTTATTAGATGTAGATCATTTAGCCTATTTATTAAAATACGATTCAGTTCACGGTCGCTTTAATGGAACCGTCGAAGTTAAAGAAGGCAAACTTTTTGTAAACGGAAGAAATATTCGTATTACTGCCGAAAGAAATCCAGCTGATTTAAAATGGGATGAAGTAGGTGTTGATGTTGTTGCTGAATGTACAGGTATTTTCACCACTATTGAAACAGCACAAGAACATATTAAAGGAGGTGCTAAAAAAGTAATTATTTCCGCTCCATCTGCAGATGCTCCGATGTTTGTTATGGGAGTAAATCATGAAACCGCCAAAGCTACCGATCTTGTAGTTTCAAATGCTTCTTGTACAACCAATTGTCTAGCGCCATTAGCTAAAGTGATTCATGATAATTTCGGAATAGTTGAAGGTTTAATGACTACAGTTCATGCTACAACTTCTACTCAGATGACTGCTGACGGTCCTTCGAGAAAAGATTGGAGAGGTGGACGTGCCGCTAGCGTAAATATCATCCCTTCTTCAACAGGAGCTGCAAAAGCAGTTGGGAAAGTAATTCCAGATTTGAATGGAAAATTGACTGGAATGTCTTTCCGAGTTCCAACTGTTGATGTTTCTGTTGTAGATTTAACTGTAAAATTAGCCAAAGAAACTTCTTATGAAGAAATAATGGCCGTTTTAAAAAATGCATCTGAAACTACAATGAAAGGAATTTTAGGATTCACAGAAGATGCAGTGGTTTCTCAAGATTTTGTTTCTGATAAAAGAACTTCAATTGTTGATGCTACTGCTGGAATTGGATTAAATTCAACGTTCTTTAAATTGGTTTCTTGGTACGATAATGAATATGGTTATTCCAGTAAATTAATTGATTTATCTGTTCATATCGCTAATTTATAATAATTTCAAGTCAAAATCCCGATACAAAATAATTGTTATTGGGATTTTGTATTTTCTAACCTAAATTAACTCAAACCATGAAATTATTAGTTGACAGTGGATCTACTAAAGCCGATTGGATAGCAATTGATGAAAACGGAAAAGTTTTATTCACCACACAAACTTTAGGGTTAAATCCTGAAGTCTTAGACAAAGAAGAAATCATTAATCGTCTTGAAGATAAGTTTGATATTTCTCATAATAGACAAAAAGCAACACATCTATTTTTTTATGGCGCGGGCTGCGGTACCGATAGAATGAAAGATTTTTTAACGGTTACTTTTAAAGAATATTTTTCAAAAGCTATAATTTCGGTTCATGAAGACACATATGCAGCTGTGTATGCAACAACTCCAAAAAATGAAGAAGCTATCGTTTGTATTTTAGGAACTGGTTCAAATTGCAGTTATTTTGATGGAACGGTTTTACACCAAAAAGTACAATCCTTGGGATATATTGCAATGGATGATTGTTCTGGAAATCGCTTTGGACGTCACTTACTAAGAGGTTATTATTTTAATAAAATGCCTAAAGAATTAGCTTTAGAGTTTGAAGAAGAATACAATGTCGAACCTGATAATGTGAAGCATAATCTCTACAAAGAACCTAATCCAAATGCTTATTTAGCTACATTTGCTAAGTTCTTAATCAAACATAAAGATACCGAATTTTGTAAAAGGTTCATATATGCCGAATTGGAAGATTTTGTTGAAAATTATATCAAGCAATTTGATAATTGTACCGAAATTCCGGTGCATTTTGTGGGTTCAATTGCATTTTATCTAAAAGAGGAATTGATTGAAGTTTTATCAAAACACCACATTGAAGTAGGGAATGTATTAAGAAGACCTATTGATGGTTTAATTGCATACCACGTGATGAATAAATAACAACAAGAACCTGACTAATTTGTCAGGTTTTTTAATTTTACAATCAAATTCAATTCTATGGAAATCGCAATAATCGCACACGATGGTAAAAAAGCTGATATGGTTCAGTTTTTAAATAAAAATAAAGATATTTTACACCAGGAAAATATCAAATTAATCGCTACTGGAACTACGGGTGGAAAAGCAGAAGCAGTGGGATTTAAAGTAAAAAAAATGCTCTCTGGTCCACAAGGTGGCGATGCGCAAATTGCTGCTCGTGTAGCCGAAGGTAAAACCAAAATGGTATTATTTTTTAAAGATCCTAATTCAAGTCATCCTCATGAACCCGATATTAATATGTTGATCAGAATTTGTGATGTGCACAATGTACCTTTAGCAACTAATGAAGCAACTGCTCAACTTTTATTAAATGCTATTGCAAAGCATTAAATAACAGATTTGATTTACAACGTTTTTAGAATTTCTGCTGAATTATAAATTTTATCAATAATTTTAAGTTCAAATAATTGATTTTGAATTTTGTTTAACTTTTTTTTGGATAATGGTTTTTGCGACCATTCGGTTAAACGTAACCAATCTTGAATATCCTCAATTTTTTGATGGTATTTGGATGCCAATGTTGTTTCAATCTTCTCAATCTCCTTAAATTTTTGAGTTTTGATATTTATTATTTCAAGTATTTGTTTGATAGTATCTGGATGTTCATTCAAAACTTCCTCTCGTACAGCAATAACAAAACACGGCCATGGCGTCGGGCAGTCGCCAACTCTTCTAAAAATACCGTTATCAACTAATGGTTTGGTCATAAAATGTTCCCACATAAAATAATCTGCGGTTCCATTAGTTAAGGCTTCAACTGCACCATCAATTGTGTTTACAATTTCAAATTGTAATTTTTCGCTATCCCAACCCTGATTATCAGCATTAACGTAAGCCATTAATTGGGAACCAGAACCATAACGCGAAATAGCAACTTTGGTATTCTTTAAATCGGCAATAGAGTGGTATTTCGATTGTGCGCCGACGTGAATTCCCCATATTAAAGGGGTTTCAACATAAACTTGAACAATTTTACTTTGATTTCCAGCTGTAATATCTTTTACTATTCCTTCCGATAAGATGACAGCAATATCGGTTTCACCATCACGAAGCATCTGACACATTTTCCCAGTTCCTTCTGGAATATCAGTCCATTGCAAATCAATTCCAACAGCTTCAAATTCATTGTTTTCAATGCATAAGTGCCAAGGAAGATTAAAGTGTTCTGGAACACCAACTATTTTTATTGTTTTCATAGTACTAAAAAGATATATTTTTAATAAAAAAGCAAAATAATTACTTTTTTAAAAGGTGTTACTTCATTTTCAAATGTGAAATTACCATTCTATAGCCATCAGGATCAAGAAATATTTTACCATTATCGTTCCAATATGGGTTTTTGGCTGCTATAAATTCGATACTATGAAGTTTTATCTTATCAAGCATTATTTCATATTCTAATTTAGAATTCGGATAAAAAACTAAAATATCTTCGTCACCAAAATTAAAGTCCACAACCTCATCCGATTTCGTAAACTCTAAATGCCAATTTTCTTCTTGCTTGCCAATAAAAACACCATCATACCCATTATGATTTTCAAAACCACCAAGCAATTCCAATCCTAAAACTGAAGTGTAAAAGGATTTTATCTTTTCTAAATCGTTAGTATGTCTTGCAAATCTAAA
>CAISUR010000027.1 GCA_903888655.1 uncultured Bacteroidota bacterium
CTATAATCCGGCTTTCTGCAATGGGCGATGTAGCCATGACAATTCCTGTTGTTCGCGCCTTGGTTGATCAAAATCCATCTCTTAAAGTTACCGTTGTTTCGCGTCCTTTTTTCAAACCCTTTTTTGATGGAATTTCCAATGTAAACTTCTTCGCTGTTGATTTGAATCAAAGACACAACGGGTTTTTAGGATTGTTGAAATTGTTTTACGATTTGAAGAAATTAAATGTTGATGCAGTTGCCGATTTGCATAACGTTCTACGTTCTAAAGTTATCAGAATTTTATTTGCCATAAGCGGTAAAAAAGTTGCATATACTGATAAGGGAAGAAGCGAAAAAAGAGCATTAACCCGAGCCCAAAACAAGATTTTCAAACATTTAAAATCAATGTTTGAAAGACATGTCGATACCTTTTCAAAACTTGGTTTCACTATTGATTTGTCTAAACCAAAGTTTCCAGAAAAAGCAATTTTAACTACTAAAATTATAAATTTTTCGCAAAAAAAAGAAAGTGGTAGATGGATTGGAATTGCACCATTTGCTCAATATGAATCTAAAGTTTATCCACAAGATTTAATGCAGCAGGTTATAGAAGAATTGGCATCGGATTCTAATACTAAAATTTTCCTTTTTGGAGGAGGAGATCAAGAAATCGAGATTCTAAATACCTTTGTTAAAGGAAAACAAAATGTAGTAGTTGTCGCTGGAAAATTTAACCTAAAAGAAGAATTACAACTGATTTCCAATTTAGATGTAATGCTTTCTATGGATTCTGGAAACGCTCATATTGCGGCAATGTTGGGAATAAAAGTAATTACACTTTGGGGTGCCACACATCCTTTTGCGGGCTTTTCTCCGTTCAATCAACCTTTAGAAAATTGTTTGGTCGCTGATCGAAATCAGTTTCCTTTTTTGCCAACTTCGGTATATGGAAATAAAAAGGTAGCTGGATATGAAGATGCAATGCGAACGATTTCTGTTGAGAGAGTAGTGTTAAGTATTCAGTCGCAGTTAGCAGTGTCTAAAAACTGCGATTAAAAACTGTAAACTAATTAAACATCATCAAAATCTACAAATATTTCATTACTAGTAGGATGCGCTTGACAGGTTAAGATTAATCCATCAGCGACTTCTTTATCGGTTAGAATAGAGTTCTTTTTCATTTCGGCACTTCCTTTAGAGATTCGAGCTAAGCAACTGCTGCAAATTCCACCCTGACATGAATAAGGAGCATCAATGCCTTGTTTTAAAGCCGCTTCTAATAAAGTTTGCTTTTGACTCATTTCAAAAGTTGTTTCTTCGTCGTCTACTAAAACGGTAATTTTAGTATGACCGTCGTGTGAACTAGTGTCAGTATTTTCTGTTACCGAAGTGGAAAACAATTCAAATTTGATATTTTTATCAGCAACATTTTGTTCTTTTAAAACAGTAGTTGCTAGATTTATCATTTCTTCAGGACCGCATAAATAGAATTTATCGAATTCTTTTTCTTTATGTTTGTTGTTTAAAACAAAGTTGATATTGGATTTGTCAATTCTGCCAAAAAGTTCGTTTTCTACTTTGGTTTGACTGAATACATAATGTATAAAAAAGCGTCCGACATATTTTAATTGCAATTCATGTAATTGATTGTAGAAAATCGTTTCCTCAGGCGTTTTGTTTCCGTAAAGCAATATAAATGAACTATTTGGTTCATTTTCTAAAACCGATTGAAGTATTGACATTACTGGTGTAATTCCACTTCCGGCAACAAAAGCTGCATAATTTTTTTGTCGTTCAGCACTTGGTTCGAAAGTGAACTTACCTTCGGGATGTCCTACTTCAAGAATATCACTTGTTTTTAGATTTTCATTAGCAAATTTTGAAAAATAACCATTGTTAACCGATTTAATGGCGATTCTTAATTCATTACTATTTGGTGAAGAGCAGATGGAATAGGCGCGACGAATTTCTTTTCCATCGAGCGTTAATTTTAAGTTTATGTATTGACCTGCGATGAATTGATATATAGATTTTAATTCGTTAGGAACATTAAAAACAATAGAAACAGCACTTGGTGTTTCGCGTTTTACTTCTTTTATATTTA
>CAISUR010000028.1 GCA_903888655.1 uncultured Bacteroidota bacterium
ATGATATGGTTTAGAGCTAAATCGCACATTATTCTTGCTTCGATTTGTACTTTCTTCAAGTATTTCTCTAATTCAATTTCATGACGAGCTTCCAATTCATTGTGAGAATAGATGTTGTTATCTTCAAATAACTTCTTAGCCTTTGGAGTAACCATCGCATCTAAAGCTACTGGAGTTGTTTTTAGGTTAGGTAAACCACGTTTTTCGGCTTCTTTATGCCATTCTTCGCTGTAACCATCACCTTCAAACAATACTTTTTTACTTTCAACAATGTAACGTTGAATAGTTTGCATAACAGCAACTTCTTTCTTTTCACCTTTTTCAATCAAAGCGTCAACATCTTTCTTGAATGTTTTCAAGGTTTGTGCCATGATAGTATTAAGAACAGTCATTGGGTTAGCACAGTTTGCGGTAGAACCAACTGCACGGAACTCAAACTTGTTACCAGTGAAAGCGAAAGGAGAAGTACGGTTTCTATCTGTATTATCCAATAATAATTCAGGAATACTACGGTGAAGGTCTAATTTTAATATCGCTTCATCTTGTTCATCGAAGTGAAGACCAACACGGCTTTCAACTTCTTCTAAAACTTTAAATAGATATTGACCAACGAAAACAGAAATGATCGCTGGAGGAGCTTCATTAGCACCCAAACGGTGATCGTTTGGAGCAGATGCGATAGATGCTCTTAATACATCCGCATAATCGTGAACTGCTTTGATTGTATTAACAAAGAATGTTAAGAACATCAAGTTTGTTTTTGGAGTTTTTCCTGGAGCTAATAAGTTAACGCCAGTATCTGTAGCCATGCTCCAGTTATTGTGTTTACCACTACCATTAATACCTGCAAATGGTTTCTCGTGTAGCAATACTCTCAATTTATGGCGTTTAGCAACACGGCTCATCACATCCATTAACAATGTATTGTGATCAACAGCTATATTTACTTCTTCAAAAATAGGAGCACACTCAAACTGAGCAGGAGCAACTTCATTGTGACGAGTACGTAAAGGAATACCTAATTTGTAGGCTTCAGTTTCGTAATCACGCATGAAAGCATAAACTCTTTCAGGAATAGAGCCAAAGTAATGATCTTCCAATTGTTGGCCTTTAGCAGGAGCAGCACCAAATACAGTACGACCACTTTGCACTAAGTCAGGGCGTGCATTAGCAAGCGCTTCATCAATAACGAAATATTCTTGTTCCCAACCAAGAGTAGCTGTTACTTTAGTTACATTCTTATCGAAATAATGAGCAACGTCTACTGCATGTTTGTTTAAAGCTTCTAATGCTTTTAATAGTGGTGCTTTATAATCTAGTGATTCGCCAGTATAAGATACAAATATTGTTGGGATACAAAGTGTTCTACCTGTACCTATTTCTATAATGAATGCAGGTGAAGATGGATCCCAGGCGGTGTAACCACGTGCTTCGAAAGTAGATCTGATTCCACCATTAGGGAAAGAAGAGGCATCAGGCTCTTGCTGAACTAACGCAGCGCCATCAAATTCTTCAATTGCTGTGCCATCACTTTTTAAAGTAAAGAATGAATCGTGCTTTTCGGCAGTAGTTCCCGTTAGTGGTTGAAACCAGTGCGTAAAGTGGGTAACACCTTTGCTTTCAGCCCAAGCACGCAATCCATTTGCTATTTGACCAGCATTTGCTCTGTCTATTTTCTTTCCTCCTTTAATACTACCTACAAGACTTTTATAAGCATCATCGCTCAGAAACTCTCTTGCTGTCTTAATGGTAAAAACATTTTCGCCAAAAATGGCGGTAATCTTAGACGACTTTGAGCCATTGGCTTCTACTTCGTCTGTCAACTTTGTGATCGCATCAAACCTTAGTGACATGTTATAAAAATTTAATTAAGTGATTAATCCTCCAAAAGAAGTATATTTTTTCAGTTTTTCCAAAAAATCATTATTAAACTTATAAAAAAATATTTTTTATAACTATAACTAGATGTTTTCTGAGTATTATTCAGTTGTTTTTGTAAAGCACTTGTCAAATTATCGTAGTGAACCCAACCACGAACATTATGTGCTAAAGCTTCGTTATTCATTTACCTATAGAAATGATTTATCTAGGCTTGTGAAACCGCAGCTAAATTTGTAGTTTTACTCAAGGTATGTAATTGAAACATAAGAAGTCCTACACTTGTTAATGACA
>CAISUR010000029.1 GCA_903888655.1 uncultured Bacteroidota bacterium
ACATCGTAAATATTTTTACTTTTTTTACTTGTTTTAAAAAAATAGTATTATTTTTAGCTAATAGAAGAACTTGCTATGACTGAACTAGAATTAGAAGAAGAAAAAAAAGCACTTGCTCGAGAGTATAAAGAATTACTTCGCATTAGTTATCAAACACTTACGGCTGATGATAAAAAGATGATTCGTAAGGCTTTTGATGTGGCGGTTGATGCTCATAAAGATCAAAGAAGAAAATCTGGCGAAGCCTATATATTTCATCCAATTGGTGTTGCGAAAATTGTTGCTTCTGAAATTGGTCTAGGTGCTACCGGAATAGCAGCTGCATTATTACATGATGTGGTAGAAGACACCCCAATTACCATTGAGGATATCGAAAAACTATTTAATCCTAAAATTGCGCAATTAGTAGAGGGTTTAACCAAAATTTCACAAGTCAAGAAGGATATGAACATATCCATGCAAGCGGAAAATTTCCGTAAAATGCTCTTAACTCTAAATGATGATGTTCGAGTAATTCTGATTAAAATAGCCGACCGCTTGCATAATATGCAAACAATGGATTCAATGCCCGATTATAAACAAGTAAAAATTGCTTCGGAAACATTATACATCTATGCTCCTTTAGCCCATCGTCTTGGTTTATACAATATTAAAACAAAATTGGAAGATCTAGGATTGAAATATACGGAACCCGAAGTTTATAAGGACATCGTAAGTAAAATTAAAGAAACCAAAGAAGAACAAGACGAATATATTAAACTCGTTTCTGACATTTTAAAAAAGTCATTGAATGAAGAAGGGGTTGAGTATACGATTAAGGGACGCCCAAAATCAATCTATTCCATAAGAAGAAAAATGCTAGCGCAAAGTGTCACATTTGATGAAGTTTATGATAAGTTTGCGCTACGTATTATCTATAAATCAACCTCGCATGAAGAAAAATTTTTAGCTTGGAAAATTTATTCTATCGTTACGGATCATTACCGTCCAAGTCCAAGTAGATTAAGAGATTGGATTTCTTCACCAAAATCAACAGGATACGAAGCGCTCCATATCACTGTAATGGGTCCAAAAGGGCGTTGGGTAGAAATACAAGTTCGCAGTGAGCGAATGGACGAAATTGCCGAAAAAGGATATGCAGCTCATTACAAATATAAACAAGGAGTTACGGAAGAAAATGGATTGGATGTTTGGTTGAATCTATTAAAAGAAGCACTTGAAAATTCTGAAACCAATGCGGTAGATTTTGTTGAAGATTTTAAGATGAATTTGTATGCTAAAGAGATATTTGTTTTTACACCAAAAGGAGAAATTAAGTCGCTTCCCAAAGGTGCTACATCATTAGATTTTGCTTTTAGTATTCATTCCGAAATCGGTATTAAAACTAGAGGAACCCGTGTTAATGGTAAATTAGTTCAGCTAAATCATGAGTTAAAAAGTGGCGATCAAGTAGAGGTGATAACTTCACAAAATCAAAAACCAACCATCAATTGGCTTGACTATGTAACAACTTCAAGAGCTAAAAACAAAATTAGAAATGTTTTAAATGAAGATACAAAGAAAATAGGGGAAGAAGGTAAAGAATTACTTACACGAAAATTGAAACATTTAAAAATAACTTTAAATGAAACCGTTATCAATGAATTGGTAACATTTTTTAAGTTAAAAACAAGTTTAGATTTATTTTATAGGGTAGGAATTGGTTCTATTGAAAATCAGCAATTAAAGGATTATGCTGCACAAAAGAATAATACTTTGATTAATTTTTTTAAAAATAAAATTAAA
>CAISUR010000030.1 GCA_903888655.1 uncultured Bacteroidota bacterium
AGAATTTAGAAATAAAATTAAAGAAACTACTTCAGAAGAAGGAAAAAAAGTTTTAAAACAACAACTCCGAAATTCTAGTGAACTTAAATCTTGGTGGATTGACAAAATGAGAACCGATTCATTTCCTTTGCGTGAAAAGATGGTTTGTTTTTGGCATAATCATTTTGTTTCCACTTCTCAAAAAGTAAAAGTCAATTATTGGATATATCAACACAATATGATTTTGCGTGAAAATGCTTTCGGAAATTTTAAAGATTTAACTAAAAAAATTATCAAGTCAAACGCAATGATTCGATATTTAGATAATATTGATAACAAAAAAGGCAATTATAATGAGAATTTAAGCCGAGAATTATTAGAATTATTTACGTTAGGTATCGGAAATTATACCGAAAGTGATATTAAAAATGGTGCACGCGCATTGGCAGGATTAAGTTATGGAGAAGATGAAGCTGTATACAGAAGATTTATTGAAGACAATAGCGACAAAACCTATTTTGGAAAAACTGGAAACTGGAAAGTTGATGATTTGGTTGATATCCTATTTGAGCAAAAAAACATTCCTTATTTAATCACCAAAAAAATACTGAAATGGTTTGTGTATGATAATCCATCGGAAACGCTTATTACTTATTATGGCGATTATTTCAGAAAAGTTAATTTTGAAATACAACCCTTATTGACTAAAATTATTGTAGAAGAATATCCAAAAAACAATTCCGGAAGTAAAATAAAAGACCCCTTGATTTATATCCTTCAATTAATTGATGAATTACAGATTAAAGATATTGAAAGCAAAATGATTGCTTTTTTCTTGAAACAGCAAGGAATGGATCTCTTCAATCAAGTAAATGTCAAAGGATGGGATGGCGGAAATTCATGGTTAACTTCTCAAATTTATTTGCAAAGAAACAACACGGCTGATATGTTATGCAATGGAAAAATGCTAAACCGAAAAGAATTTAATAAAATTCCCGAAGAAGGAGAACAACCTAAAATTTCTTTTGAAAAAGTAAATGTTTCGTTGCATTTTGATACGAATGGAACCAATAAAAAAATAATTACTGATTTATCCAACAGATTATTATTTCAAGTAGATAATGACATTCAAAAAGATATGGAAAATCTACTGAAATATGATTTTGATCCCAAAGAAGAACATGCGAATAATGCTGTCTTAAGACTTTTCAATTATATTACCAAAACTCCCGAATACCAAATAATTTAAGAATTATGAACAGAAGAAACTTTCTATCGCTCACAGGAACCTTTACGGGAGGCGTGCTTTTGCTGCCTGAATTTTTGCATGCTTTTGGTTCACAAAATAGTTTGGTTATTGGCGAACAATGTTTGGTATTCATTCAACTGAATGGTGGAAACGATGGTTTAAACACCTTTATTCCTTATGAAAATCCGTTATACTATGATTTAAGAACCAAAATTGCCATCGGAAAAGATATGGTCATTGGAAAAAACAAAGGCATGGCATTTCATCCTGCGTTAAAAGATTTTGCGCAAATGCAACAAAATGGCGATTTGACAATTCTACAAAATGTGGGTTATCCAGAACCTAATCGTTCACATTTTCGGAGTCAAGAAATATGGCAAACGGCAACCGATTCCAACAAATATATCAGCGAAGGGTGGTTGGGCAGGTATTTAGATTTGCAATGTAAAGAACACCAACCTACCGCTGGAATAAATATTGATTCTATTGACAATTTGGCTTTAAAAGGCGTTGAACCTAACAATATTACTGTAAAAAATCCGAATCAATTTAAAGTAAGAACGGATAAAGACGATACCATAAAATTATCGGATAATCCGCAACTGGATTTTGTTAGAAAAATTGCAAATTCTGTCACAGAAGGTTCTGATGAAATTCAAAAAGCTATTGCAAAATCAACAACTGAAAACAGTTATCCTAAAACAGGATTGTCTAAAAACTTAGAATGGATTGCTCGGTTGATCAAAGGAAATCTAAACTCAAAAGTATATTATACTTCTTTGGGTGGTTTTGATACTCATGATAATCAATTATCGATTCAAGAAAAAAAACTAACCGAACTAAACGATGCTATTTTTAGTTTTTATCAAGATTTAAAAAAGGCACAGTTGTTACAAAATGTTACCATAGTAGTGTTCTCTGAATTCGGAAGAAGGGTAAAAGACAATGGAAACGGAACCGATCATGGAACTGCTGCACCTATGTTTATCATTGGTGGAAACAACAAAGGAACTGTTATTGGGAACAATCCAAACTTATCTGATTTAGATAATGGTGATTTAAAACATGAAATTGATTTTAGAAGTGTTTATGCCACCTTATTACAACAAAAAATGAATTTTGATTACACTAAAATTGGAATAAATAATAGTACTATAAATGGATTGTTCTAAAATAACTCCCAACTCATAACTCATAACTCATAACTTCCTTTTATCTTTGTCGGCTTTTTAAAAATTAAAAATGTCGAAAAATAGTATCATCAAAGGAGTTTTTTTAGTGGGACTTGGCGCCACGAGTTATGGAATGTTAGCCACATTTGTAAAACTGGCTTATCAAGAACATTTTACTACGGCAGAAGTTACTTCTTCTCAATTTATCTATGGAATACTTGGCGTATTGCTTATTAATATATTCCAAAAAGCCAAATCCAAACAAGCTATTGATCAAGCTAATACAAGAAATATCTTCCAGTTAATGGTAGCTGGCAGTTCTCTTGGAATGACAAGTGTCTTTTATTACTTATGTGTAAAATATATTGATGTTTCTATCGCTATCGTATTATTAATGCAAACCGTTTGGATGGGAGTTCTTTTAGAATGGTTTTTAGAAAAAAGAGCCCCTTCATTTCAGAAAATCATTGCGGTTTTGATAGTCTTATTAGGGACTACATTAGCAACCAATCTTTTAAACAATACTAATCCAATAGATTGGAGAGGAATCATTTGGGGTTTATTAGCCGCTTCTTCATTTACAACTACCATGTTTACCGCCAATAGGGTGGCACGAGGCATTTCTTCAGCGCAACGAAGTTTGTATATGCTTTTGGGAGGAGCGGTAATTGTTTTTGCCTTTGCTTTATTCACACAAACAACCCCTTTCAATGTTGCAATTTTCTTGAAATGGGGAATTTTTCTTGCACTTTTCGGAACAATTATTCCGCCTATGCTGCTAAATGCTGGTTTTCCCATTACAGGAATAGGATTAGGAAGTATTGTTTCTGCATTAGAACTACCCGTTTCTGTATTGATGGCATTTTTTATTCTTAACGAAAAAGTAATTCCCATTCAATGGCTTGGTATTCTATTAATTATAGTAGCAATTGTTTTGATGAATATTACTTTTTCTTCTTCAAAGAAGTAAATATTTTTTGTCAAAGTAAAACTACAAACTAAAGTATCGATTGATTTATTTGTTATTTTCGACGAGAAATTAACTTACACATGGACAAACCTTGGCATTTATACGTCATGGCGTTGCTATATATCATAGCAGGAATCAATCATTTTAGAAAGCCCGAATTATATTTAAAAATAATTCCTCCATTCATTACGAATAAAAAATTCGTTTCTGAATTTAGTGGTGTAATTGAAATTTTATTGGGAATTTATTTATGTATTCCCATTTTTTCATCGCTAGCTGCACGGTCTATAATGATAGTTCTCGTCTTGATTTTTCCTGCAAATATTTATATGGTAGTCAATAAGGAAGCAAGTTTAGGTTTGCCTAAATGGATTTTGTATTTAAGACTTCCCTTACAATTTTTATTGATTTTTTGGGCATATCAATACTCCAATTTGAATTTTTAATAATGAAAAATCATAAACTTTAATACAATGAAAAAATTATTCGCTGAATTTTTGGGCACTTTTTGGCTGGTTCTTGGAGGATGCGGTAGCGCTTTATTTGCAGCAGAATTAACTACGCCAGACGGAATAATTATTGGCATTGGATTATTGGGAGTGGCATTGGCATTTGGTTTATCTGTTGTAACAATGTGGTATGCCGTTGGATCTATTTCTGGTGGACATTTTAATCCCGCCGTTTCTTTTGGGTTTTGGGCAAGTGGACGATTTTCAGTAAAAGATTTGATTCCTTATATGATGGCACAATGCACAGGTGCTATTGCTGCAGCTAGTATATTATATTACATTTGGTCAGGAAAGGCTGGTAATATTATAGATAATACAAAAGCGGGTGTTTTTGCAACCAATGGCTTTGAGAAATTTTCTCCTGACGGATATTCTATACTATCATGCTTTACGGCAGAATTTATTTTAACCGTGTTTTTCTTGCTGATAATTCTTGGAGCTACAGATAAATTGGCCAATGGAAAATTTGCTGGAATCGCTATCGGATTGGCATTGACATTAATTCATTTGATTAGTATTCCTATAACAAATACGTCGGTAAACCCTGCTCGGTCGCTTTCTCAAGCAATTTTTACGGGAGGAGAACCATTGCATCAATTGTGGTTATTTTGGCTAGCACCGATTTTAGGGGCTGTTGTTGGTGGATTACTGTATAAAAATTTCCTTCAAAGAACAGAAAACGAATAATCAACTCTAATTAATTATTTTTTGAAACGACGGAATTATTTTCGTCGTTTTTTTTATTAATGGTTTAAAGGAATCTCTTCCTCTCCCCAGCCCTCTCCAAAGGAGAGGGTGACTGTGTGGATAAAGATACATTTTATTTTTAGTTTATTTTTTTGTGTGTAATTAGTTACCGCAAACCTGTCTGCCGACAGGCAGATTCACGAATTATCTTTTGCTACAAACCTGTCTGCAGAAAGGCTGCTACTATTGATATTTTAACACAAAAGCCACCAAAGATTTTTTTTACCCGCTACCGCGCGAATCCTTTCGTGTGGTTCTATATATCAAACATTCTAAAAAATATTTATATTTTCAATTAATCAGTTTTTTATATTTTATCGTAAATATAGAAAATTATCGTTTATTATAATATACCACGCGAAGGGATTCGCGCGGTAGCGGGGGCAGCCTTTCACAGGAACTTTTTGCGGTGCTGGGAGCCATTATAATCAGAATCTTTTTTACCTTTTTCAGAAGTAGCATTTAAAGAGATTGATTCACTCATAACTTGGCAAAAAAGAATTATTTTATTCTTTCATAAACATACTTTGGCATTTTTTTTAAGTCTTTTTTTTGTTCAGTCATCAACTGGATGTACTTTTTGTAATTTTCTTTGGCTTTATCTTTATCCTTTAATTCCCAATAACAATCAGCAAGGTTTAGATAGGCAACTGCTCGAGTTGGAAATTGTTCTATTATTTTATTCAGAAGATAAAGGGCTGTTTTGTAATCTTTATACTTATTAAGATAAAATGCTTTGTTATTAATTACTTCACCTTCCTCATTTTTAAAAAAATATTCTATTTCATCATAATAATTTGAATATTCTAGATCTTTTATTGAATGAAGAGGGTATAACATAACTGCTTTTGATGACTCGCCACAACCAATCTCATAATGCTGATTAACTAAAAAAACTCCATCTGAAAAGGATATATAGTACAATAATTTATTTTTAAAAATAAGTTTGTAAAAACCAGCTTCTAACTCTCCTGATTCTTTGTAAAGTGTTTCTAGGGTACATGTCTTTTTGATATTATCAAAAGTTACTATCAATTTTTTGTTTTTTAAAAAATCAATTCTGATATTACAAGGACTCCTATATGAAAAATAAGTTGAATCAATTGTAACATTTTGTGAATTAATGCTATTTGAATAA
>CAISUR010000031.1 GCA_903888655.1 uncultured Bacteroidota bacterium
GGCTTCTTTGATGATTTCATCAAATTTTTGTTTTTGTTTTTCATCACAAATCGCTCTTACTTTTTGAAAATGATAAAAAAGTGCGAGTTCTTCTTTCTCTTTAACTTTTATAATTTCATCTGCTGCTTTTTTGACAGTTAGAGAATCTATATTCGGGTTTTTCAATAAATCCAAAAAAGCATCATGTTTCTCTTTATCGATTTCTTTTAAAGCGTCTTTTGCTTCATGATGTTCTTTCTTTAAAGCTTCAAATTGTTCTTTTTGTTTGGTAGTGAACTGTAATTCTTTTGCAAAAAAATCTCTAACCATATCGTTTTTAGGTGGTCTGTGCAACCACATGAATGAAATTGTACTTAAATTGATTAATAATAATAGTACAATGACAATTTTTAAAAATTTAGAATTGTTCATAATGTTTTTTTTTAATAATCGCTTGAAAAATATTCTTTATACACCACATTTTGGTTCTTTGTTGAAGAACTCGACATTTTAGTGCTTTTAGAATAGTGTGTCATCGAAATCAAATTAATTCCCAACAAGACTATAATACTAGCGGCAATAGTCCATTTTTGGATGCTACTCAATTTAATTTCTTTTGTTTTTGAATTTTTCACTAAAGAATAACTCAAAGACAAAGGAACATCTACCCTTTGAATCGAATCCAAAGCGTCTAAAGTTTCATCAATCCAATTTTCTTTTGTGTTCATATTACTATAGATGTTATTTGTTTTAAAAACTTGCGATTATTTTTCATTTTCTTCATAATAAATCGCCAAATGCTTCTTTAAATTCTGTTTTCCTCTAAAAAGCAACGATTCTACAGCTGATAATGACACGTCCATTATTTGAGCAATTTCTTGATAACTTACTTGTTCGATTTTGTGTAAAATATATGCGGTTCGTTGTTGTTCTGGCAATAAATCAATGGCTATAAATAGTATTTTGGCGCGTTCTTGATTTTCTAATTGAATTCCGGGATGCAAAAAATCGGTATGATTTTCTATCGCTCGTTCACCATCTGAAGAAAAAATAGATTTAAAGATTCCCGAACGCTTTTTTCGATTTTTTTTCCGAATAAACTCCAAACATTTATTAATCGAAATGCGATAAATCCACGTAGAAAGTGAAGACTCTTCTTTAAATTCTTTAATATTTAAATGAATGGTGATAAAGATTTCTTGGGTTACATCTTCGGCATCTTCCATATTCTGAAGCATTCCTACACAAGTATTATATACCTTTTTGGAAAACAAATCCACCAAAACTTGGAACGCTTTTTCCTCGTTCTTCTTTAATCTTATGATGATCTCTTTTTCTTCCAAGACTACTTTTATGTATTTTGATGCTATAGTAATCAAAAACTTGTGTCAAGATAGGAATATCTTTTTTAACCACATAGAAACATAGATTGTATTGTACATAAAGAGTTTTTGATAAAAAATATATTTTTACACATAGCCTCTATGTAAACTAAGCTGAAGTGAATCGCCTTTTACTCTTAAAAAGACCTATGCCTCTATGTGGTTAAAAACAAAACAAAAATAAATTTGTGATTTGTTCAATATCCATTCTCATTCGAGAAATGATTACCTTTGCGAAAATTGATTTTTTTGCTATGATTCCAAAAGATATTTCGACAATAGAACCCAAGAAAAACATCTTAATCAAAGGGGCTGCCATTCATAATTTAAAAAATTTGGATGTCGCCATTCCTCGAAACAAACTCGTAGTCATTACCGGACTTTCAGGTTCTGGCAAATCATCTCTAGCTTTCGATACATTGTATGCCGAAGGACAACGCCGTTATGTAGAAAGTTTATCATCGTATGCACGTCAATTTCTCGGTCGATTGGACAAACCCAAAGTCGAATACATCAAAGGAATCGCTCCAGCCATAGCCATCGAACA
>CAISUR010000032.1 GCA_903888655.1 uncultured Bacteroidota bacterium
GCTGAAAACAACTTAAAATTAAAAGATCAAATGCAGTCTTTAACTTCTAACTTGTCTACATTAAATAATGTATATGGTGGAATGCTTTCTGCAATGAACAATAAAGGATAATTAGTTTTAAACTAAATTTTTATAAATTAACAATTAAAACTAATTAAAAAATGGCAGGAGGAAAATTAACCCCTAGACAGAAGATGATTAACCTGATGTATTTGGTTTTCATCGCAATGTTGGCATTAAATATGTCAAAAGAAGTATTATCGGCATTTGGATTGATGAATGAAAAATTCGATAGTTCTAATATTGCTTCAGTTGCAAATAATAAAAAATTATTAGAGGCTATTGATCAAAAAGGTACTGAAAATGCTGGTTTGTATGGTCCTGCTAAAAGAGCAGCCGACAAAATTGCTACTGTATCTAAAGGATTTTATGATTATGTTGAGGCTTTAAAAGCTGATGCAAAATTTGGAGTGGAAGTTGATAAAAGTTCTGGTAAATTGCCATATGAGGCAATGGATAAAGGACCTCATATTGATGAAACATGGTTTGCTGGCGATAATTATTCTTCGAAAGGAAATCAAATTGTTGCGGCTATTAACAAATATGTAGCGGACATGAAAGCTGCTTCAGCAAGTGAACCTTCATTGGCTTCTAAATTAGCTCCGCTTATCAAAGATTTGGAGGTGAGATTTAACACAGCGGATGTGAAAGATCACGAAGGAGTGACTAAAAAATATTTATCGTATCATTTCGAACATTTTCCAGCGATTGCCTCTTTGGCAAAATTGACAGCTTGGCAGAATGATATTAAGAAAGCTGAATTTGATACATACAATGCATTATTAGGTGGAGCTGCTGTAACTGCTGCTTCCATGAAAAATTATACAGCTTTAGTTGTATTAGAGAAAAGTGCTTACTTCCAAGGTGAAGCGGTAAAAGGTAAAGTAGTTTTAGGTCGTTATGACGAAAATACTAAACCAACTTCTTTCCAAGGTCCAGGGAAAATCGAAAATGGTCAGGCTGTTATTTCCATGACTGCTGGTTCTATAGGTGAGCAAAGTATTAACGGACAATTTACTTTCATGGAAGATGGAAAATCTGTTCCATTAAAATTTGAAGGTAAGTATGTTGTTATTCCTCGTCCAAATTCTGCTAATATTTCTGCGGATAAAATGAATGTCGTGTACAGAGGTTTACCTAACCCAATGACTATTTCATTTGCTGGTATCGGAGATAATAATGTAACTGCTTCTGCTCCTGGGTTGACTAAAGGTTCTAAACCTGGTGCTTACAACTTAAATCCTGCTTCAGGTGAGAGTGTTACAGTAAATGTTACTGGTAAAATGTCAGATGGAAAAACAGTTGCTGATAAAAAAGTATTCAGAATCAAAGGAATTCCTGCTCCACAGGCTGGAATTGGGGGAACAGTTGGAAGTCAAAAAGGTGCTAAATCACGTTTACAGTCTTCACAAATTACCGCTATCTTACCTGACTTCTTATATGATTTGAAGTTCCAAGTAACTCAGTTCGTTTTAAAAGTACCTGGTCAAGCTTCAATTGTAGTTAATGGTGATAGAGTAAATGCGCAATGTGCTGCTGCTCTAGCTAGAGCTACTAAAGGTGATCAGATTACTATTTCGGATGTTAAAACTAAAATTATTGGTGATGGTGCTGGTATTCAAACGAAAACAGCTGCTCCAGCGATTTACGAAATACAATAAAAATTTAAGTTAGTCGTTATATCTCTATCTTAAATAAAATTCTATATTATGAAATTGAAAAACTTTTTATTAGTTGTTTTAAGTGTTGTTGGAAGTATTAGTTCTAATGCACAATCTAATTTGTTGAATGCTAAAACACCAGCAGAAATAGGTAAGAAAACAGCAGCTCAATTAGAATCTGATAATGACAAACCACTTCCTTATGGTTATGTACATGATAGAGATGTGTTGATGGCAAAAACAACGTGGGAATTAATCGATCTTGATGAGCGTATCAATTTCCCTCTGTACTATCCTGTAGATACTGCTTTTGTAGGTAAAGAAAGACGTTCATTGTTTCAAGTGCTTCTTGATGGTATAAAAAGTGGTAAAATAACGGAGGTTTATGGTGATGATTATTTCAATGCCAAAAAGACTTTGAAAGAAATGGCTTCCACTTTTAAATTTAGAGATACTACTCAAGCTGGTATTGATGAATTTAATACTGATATTGAGGGCTATAAGTCTGGCAGAAAAGTATTAGATAAGCAATTTATTAATGAAACTGAATTGTCGGCTGCTGATGTAACTGGATATAAAATTAAAGGTTATTGGTATTTTGATAAACGTCAAAGTGAGTTGAAATACAGATTATTGGCTATATGTCCTATGGCAACAGAAGCTAGAGATAAAGCGAAAGGAAATACAGATGGCATAGAACTTTTTTGGGTATATTTCCCTGCGATTCGTGATATTCTTCATGAAGCCAAGGCTTTTAACGATAGAAATTCCGCTATGCCGATTACTTTTGATCATCTACTCAATTCAAGGCATTTCAATGGTGTTATCTATAAAGAAGAAAATGTATACGGCGATCGAACGATAGAAAAGTACATGAAAGATAATGCGCAAATGCAGTTATTAGAATCAGAACGAATTAAAGAAAAGATTCGTAACTTCGAGCAAGATATGTGGAACTACTAATTTAAGTTTTAAAAATAAGACAAAAAAAACTCTTACCTTTGGTAGGAGTTTTTTTATTCAATAGTGTTTGTAATGTTAGATTATATAATTGTCGGATGTGGTCTCGGAGGAATTGCTTTTTCAGAAATGGCACTTTGCAATGGTAAAACTATTTTTGTTTTTAATAACGAGTCGCAAAACTCAACAAAAATAGCGGGAGGTTTGTATAATCCTGTTATCTTAAAACGGTTTAGTGAAGTTTGGCATGCTAAGGAACAACTTGATCTTTTATATCCTTTTTACAAAAATCTTGAAGTAAAGCTAGAGGTAAAATTAGATTATCAATTGCCGTTACTGCGTAAATTTTATTCAGCGGAAGAACAAAATAACTGGTTTACTGCTTCAGACAAACCGAATCTTTCTAAATTTTTAGCTACTAACTTAATTACTACTAAATATAGATATCTACCTTCTCTTTTTCATTTTGGTGAAGTTTTGTTTTCAGGATATGTGGATAC
>CAISUR010000033.1 GCA_903888655.1 uncultured Bacteroidota bacterium
CAAAAACGTTAATATATCCAGCTACATTGGAATCATTGGTTATTTCAGTTAGAGAAATAGGATTGGGGGTTAATCAGTAAAATTACTTTACTTTAGTTACCGAAACAGTTACTTGGTAGGTTTCGTTTTCTTTCATAATTAATAACGCTTCTTTTGCAAAAGTACGGCAATCATCTACAATCCCTGTTAAGTCGGGTTGATGCACTTGCTTGTTTTCCTTGCAATAAATAATACCATTTCCGATTTTAGTAACGCTTACTTTGAATGTTTTGTGAATGCCTTTTGCTGCCATGATGTATATTTTTAGTTGTTAAAATTTATGATACCTTTTCTACTTTGAATATAAATTTTTCGATTATGCTGCTGCCCGTAAACATAGTTTCGGCATATTTTACACGAAGATTGTCATATTCTAATATTCTCCTAAAATTGTCATTTGCGGAATGAGTATCGCCACGAAACAAAGGTGCAGCAGCATTTATCAGCAAAGAAATATCTTCGTTTGTGATTTTGCTTTCTTGATTCTTTTTGATTAAAAGCAATTCTTTGTACTCTTCTAAATCAATTGTTACTTTCGGTGTTGTGTATGTTGCCATTGGTTAAAAATTATTTTTCAAAATTATAAAAGGTTAGATACATTCGGCATATAAATACTCAATACTTCAACTAATTCCTGTTTACATTCATCAGTCAAATTCTTGCTCTTGTTTTCATTCAACAAAATCATAAATGAACTCACCACTTTATTAAACTTGAAACTTTCAGTATAGTCAAATACTTGCTTTTTGAACTTACCCATATCAATATTTTCTGTTCCTGTTCGGCTCATCCACTCTTTCATCTTACCAATAAATCTGCGTATGCCATTTATATTTTGGTCGCTCCAGCTTCCGCCATCAAAATAATGTCCGATAAACATTAAGTAAAAACGAATTTCATCACTATCGTAATTGTCCAAATTCACTACATTACCTTTGCTCTTACTCATCTTTTCTCCGTTGTTCAAAATCATTCCCTGATGAATAACTTTTTTAAATGGTTCTTCAAAATCGATAAAACCAATATCAAACAAAAACATTGTAATAAATCTTGCATAAATTAAGTGCATACAAGCGTGTTCACTTCCACCTACATATAAATCAACAGGCTTTGGTTTTATACCTTTAATCAAGCAGTAAATAATGAAATAGAAGCTACTATCTACAAAAGTGTCCATCGTGTCTGTTTCGCCTTCAATCGGAATAGGGCAACCCCATTTTCTTTGTCTGCTCACACACCAATCATGCAAGTTTTCTAACCAAGCCTTTTGAGCATTGATAGTGCTTTTCGGGTAATCAATTTTATCCAAGTTGGCAATCAATCTTTCTTTGTATGCAGTAGCTTTGAAATACCATTGGTTCAAAGTTTTTTTAATTACAACTGAACTACATCTATCGCATTTACCGTCTTTAACTTGCTCTCTTGCCAATACAGTTTCGCAACTTTTACAATAATCTACTTCACCATCTTTTTTGTAAGCCAACCCTTTTTCATAAAGTTTTGTAAACAACCATTGAGTATGCTTTTGATAACTTTCATCACTTGTAATCAACAATTCTTCAAAGTCAGTATTCATTTGTTTCATCTGCAAACGAAACTTATCAATGTTTTCATAAGTAACTTCTTTCGGTTCTCTACCCACTTGCTTTGCGTAATTTTCAGCAGGTAATCCGAAAGCATCATATCCGAATGGTTGAAATACATCATTACCAATAAACTTTTGGTATCGGCAATAACTATCCATTATGGAATAATTATACCAATGTCCACAATGCAATCCGCTACCACTTGGATAAGGAAACATTACTGCTATGTATTTTTGTTCTTTCATAATTAAATAGATGCCAACGCACCACCTAAAACAATTATTGCTATTCCTAATTCCATTGGTTAAATTTATTTTTCAGATTCATCTAAATTATTGTAAACTACTTTTAGTTTTTCAATCGTAGGTGTTGGCATTGCATCATAATACTTCTCAACAATCTTTGCAATTAAATATGACTTGGAAACACCTTCGTTAGCAGCATCAGCAGCAACCAACATAAAATATTTTGGTTTTGGGTAAGCAACTACTCTGCGATTCTTACCATACATTTTGCCGTAACCTTTCGCCATGTAATTAATTTAGTTGTGCTAAAGTAGGCACAAAA
>CAISUR010000034.1 GCA_903888655.1 uncultured Bacteroidota bacterium
AATACTTATTTGCTCTTCGATACTAAGTTCAGACATTGTAACAATCTCAAAATCATATTTTTTTAGTATGGAAATTACGTCGTCTTCATTTATAATCTTCCGTTTTTCAACATCTTTTCTTGTGAAGTAATAGTGCTTTTTATTAGTATTTGTCGCATCTTTAATAAAGGCTTTCCGCAAAAAGTCTATCGACCATTTTGGCACTAATCCTTCACTTCCCGGCAAACTTGGTATGAATATATTTTCGAACCATATTTTCTCCGTTGCATCAATTTTATATAATCTACTTTCTTCCACACCAAAATGGCTTAACATTTTAATTTGACTTTCTGTGATGTTTTTAGGAACGATAAAAATTTCAATTACATTAATGAAATCTTCTAATAATTTTAGTCTTGGCAAAGTGTCAAATATCCAATGGTAATGGTTTGTGCTTGATGGGCTACAAAGAAGAGTCGCTACTCTGTATTCTCGTTTTATTTTATAAGAAAAGCAAACAAACGGATTTAATACCAAACTTTTTTTTGTTGATTGCACATTAAAATTATGTACAAACTCATTAAATATTTTGTTTTCACATGAAAGAACAATTCCGCTATCGCCTTTAACAAAAACATTAGTAAAAAAATAAAGACTTGAACTGTAAGTTTTAACTAATCTATTTTTTCTGAATTTGGGATAATCTTTATTTATTAAATTCTGAGGTATTGTACTCATTGACCATTCGCTCTGAAATCTCTCTTTATACCAGCTAGCATTTCTTAAAGAATACCATTCTTTTTTTTCCTCAGCCTTTGTTATATATGTTTGAGCATTATAAATTATACCACTTGGAAAAATAAATGGGAACTGTTTTAAAAAAAGTTTGATTTCAGAAAGATATTTTTTCAAGATAAGTTGAATGGTTAAAATACAATTATTAGAGTTTCATAAGGCAAGGTTATTTTAAGATAAAATCTCAAACGCTGATTAATATTTATCGTAAACTTGTTTGTTAACTTTGGTAATCCAATTAAATTTTTGTTTGTGGTAACTAATTTGTGCCGAAAATTTCCATCCTAGTAATTTGGTCGTAATCCTATAAAATAGCGTGTGTGTGTAATACTGCTTTTTACTTCCACCAAGTGAAATTGATTTTTGTTCTGCTTTTTTTGATATATCCTTAAATGCAGGATAACTACTTACAGCAATTTCTAAATATTGCTGTGCCAATCCTTTTTTTGTATTAAGAGAATTATTCGCTGCTAATAAATTTTCCTCTTTTATAGAAGTACTCAAAAACATACTTTCAAATGATTTCTTTCCTTTGACACTACTCAAACTAATATTTTTTTTATATTTCCGATAGTAGCATGCAGTATTGTTTGTAAAAACTATGTTCCTTGCCTGCAAAAGAACCCTACAAAAATATTCTCCATCATCATCCACGGTGAGGCTTTCATTCCAATAACCTGCATTCGTAATAAGTAGCCTCGGCGTTAGCCAAGAATGAATAGTTACCATACTTGCATCCTTATCATAACCTCCATACAGGTTGATAAGAAAATGTACTGGATTTTCTAAATCACTTCCAATTTTCTCCTCTGATATTTCAAAGTCCGGAATTTTTTCATCTTCATAAAAATGTAAGGTTGTACAATAGGCAATTTTATACTTATCCTCTTTTAAAAGTTCTACTTGTGCTTCAATCTTGTTCGCACTTAATAAATCGTCCGCATCTAAAAATTGAATAAAATCTCCTTTTGATTCTTGCAATCCAATATTTCGAGCGGCACTTGCTCCACTATTAGGCTGAGAAAATATTTTTACTTTTTCTGACTCATACTCTCTTGCTATTGCCAAACCATTATCTGTACTACCATCATCTATAACAAGAATCTCTACGTTTCTATACGTTTGATTTAAGACATTCTGAATTGTTTCGGCAATGTATTGCTCAGCATTGTAGAGTGGAATTATTACAGAAACTAAAGGCAGCATAGGGATATCCTCAATTTTAGAT
>CAISUR010000035.1 GCA_903888655.1 uncultured Bacteroidota bacterium
GATTCACTTGCAGGTCAGGTATCAATCCAAACACCTAAAGAAAAAGTAGTTTTAACGGAAGACGAAAATAAGAAAACCAAAGGTCTATTGGATTCAATGGGTATCGAGGTTTCACACGTTACAGATGCAGCAACAATTGCTAAAGTTAAAAAACTTATGGGTGATTCACATGATAAGTTTAGTCGTTTGTTTGAAGTGAAAAACATCAAGACTGAACCTAAATACAAATCACTACCAATTGAAAATGAAGAATTAAAAGAAATCATAAACGGTTTTTCAAAATCAACGAATCAATTAAATGAAACTATAAATGATTTAGTCAATGTAATTATAATTAAAGATAGTCCTTCGATTCAAAAAGAAGATATCGTTATTAGAGATGTTTTTGAAAATGTTTTTAGCCAATTAAGTTTTTTAATTAGTTTAAAAAAACCAATTATTAAAATTGATTTCCACGACTCAGAAATAATAAACTTAAATAAATCTTATATTGAAAGTATTTTATTAAACTTGATGACCAATTCGCTTAGATATTTTGATCCAAAAAAACAATTAAAAATTACAATATCATCCAAAAAAACAGATTTAGAAACCGTGATTCTATTTAAAGACAATGGAATTGGAATTGATATGGACCGAAATAAAGACAAAATATTTGGTTTGTACCAAAGATTCCATGATTATCCAGATAGTAAGGGATTAGGTTTATATTTAGTAAAATCTCAAGTTGAATCTATGGGTGGAAAAATTAGTATTGAAAGCCAAGTAGGTGTTGGAACAACCTTTACTATCACATTCAAAAATAAATAGATATGTTTAATAAAATTTTATGTGTTGATGACGACCCAATTACTTTAATGCTTTGCAAAAAAGTGATAGGAAAAGCAGAATTTTCGAAAGAAATTAATACTGCTTCAAACGGTGAAGAAGCATTAAATTACTTTGATAATTTAAAAAATAGTGCTGTCGATGATCCAAGTTTAATTCTTCCTGAATTTGTTTTTCTAGATTTAAACATGCCTATTATGGGTGGTTGGGAATTTCTAGATGCGTTTTTAGAGAAAAAATATTACAGTTTTTTTCCAAACATTAAGGTTTTAGTACTATCCTCTACAATAGACCCGATTGATATTGAAAAATCAAAATCATATCCAATGGTAATTGATTTTATTTCCAAACCGATTACTAAAGAAATGCTAAATTCATTAATTGATTGAACATAAAAAAAGCTTCCTATTAACAGGAAGCTTTTTTAATAAAATATAAATGTTGAAAATAATTACAATTTAGCAACATGTTTAGTTAATTTCGACTTTAAGTTAGATGCTTTATTATCATGAATGATATTTTTCTTTGCTAATTTATCAATCATAGAAATAACACCAGCCAATTTTGATGCAGCGTCATTTTTATCAGTGGCTAACCTTAATGCTTTTATCGCATTACGAGTAGTTTTGTGCTGATACCTGTTTAACACTCTTTTCTTTTCGTTACTTCTAATTCTTTTTAATGCAGACTTATGATTTGCCATTTTGTTTTTTTTTAATTGTTATAAACTCCTAGTTAAAAAAAGAAAAACCTCCCACAACTTTAAAAAATCACTTTGGTTTTAACTAATAAAACAACAACAGAGACACCAATCATTATTTTATAAAACTTATTTACAGCTATTTTGTAGCCCGTAGGGGAATCGAACCCCTCTTACCAGGATGAAAACCTGGCGTCCTAACCGATAGACGAACGGGCCAATGTCATCTTGGTTAAATAATAATATCAATAATTTATTGAACTTGTAGCCCGTAGGGGAATCGAACCCCTCTTACCAGGATGAAAACCTGGCGTCCTAACCGATAGACGAACGGGCCATTACATTATTTTGTAATGCGAGTGCAAAAATACAACTATTTTTAA
>CAISUR010000036.1 GCA_903888655.1 uncultured Bacteroidota bacterium
AATGAGATAATAGGAAGTTATTTTGCCCAATTTATGCTACATCGGAGGAGGTGGAGAAATTGCTTATTGGCTAGAATTAAAATCAAATTTTGAAGCATTCAAGATAACTTTTCCAATGTTGTTATTGCGTAATTCCGTTCTAATAACTACGAAAAAACAAGTTGAAAAAGCCACAAAACTGAATTTAAGTTGGGACGATTTATTTTTAAATCAGCAAGAATTATTCAACTCGAAAACTAAAGAATTATCACAACTGAATATTGATTTTTCAATATTAAAAGAAAACTTAATCAAACAATTTGAAGCGCTTCATAAAATAGCAACTGAAACCGACAAATCTTTCATTGGAGCATTAAAAGCCCAAGAAATTAAACAAATTAGAGGTTTAGAAAATTTAGAAAAACGATTGTTAAAAGCTGAAAAAAAAGTTCACTCAGACAAACTTGATAGAATACTATTATTGCAGAAAGAGTTGTTTCCTAATCAAATGTTACAAGAACGAAAATTAAATTTTTCGGAATATTATTTGGCTTTCGGAAATATCCTAGTTGAAACATTGTTCACTAAATTAAATCCTCTTGAAAATTATTTTAATATAATAACTTTTTAATTTTTTCAACACTATAACGTTTTCGTTACTTTGATGTTTTATTGATTTAAATTAATATGTTAATTTAGCTTTTAACTTAAAAAAAAAATAAATGAAAAAACAATTACTTTTATGGTTAGCAATGACTTTTATTGCTTTCAATTCTTATGCTCAAATTAATTCTGTAGCTTTAGTTGGTGAAGCTTCAGGAGGTTGGCCAGGATCTGCAGGTAATCCTGGACCAATAGATACACACCAAATGACTTCATCGGATGGTGTTAACTGGACATTGTCGGCTGTAACATTAACTGGCGCGATAACAGGTGGTGGTGTAAAATTTAGAGCTAATAATGCTTGGACAATAAATTGGGGTTCCAGTGCGTTTCCTTCTGGTACAGCAACTTTAGGAGGATCAAATATTGCTTGTTTGGCAGGTACTTATGATGTTACCTTTAACAGCACAACAGGAGCATATTCATTTATAGGTACACCGATTACGTTTGCTACTATCGCAATCGTTGGTCCAGCTGCCGGTGGATGGCCTGTAGATCCTCAAGTAGATACAAATCAAATGACAACCTCTAACGGAACAAATTATTCTATCAATTCTGTTGCACTTACTACTGGTGACTTAAAGTTTAGACAAAATAATAGTTGGACTGTTTCCTGGGGTGGAGGTTCTTTTCCAACAGGACCAACAAACGCGGCTTCAAATATTACAGTAACAACACCTGGATTTTATAGATGTGTATTTAATAGCACTTCAGGAGCTTATACTTTTGATTTCCCATCAGTAGCAATTGTAGGAGAAGCAGTTGGTGGATGGCCTGGTGACCCTGGAAATCCTGGACCAATAGACGTTCATCAAATGACAACTATAGATGGTGAGACCTATACTTTAAGCAATCTAACTGTTACAACTGCTGCTACTGGTGGTGGTGTAAAATTTAGACAAGATAACGCATGGAACACCTCATGGGGATCAGCTGCATTTCCATCAGCTTCATCATCAGACGGAAGTAACATACAAACTGTGGCTGGAACCTATGATGTGACTTTTACAAGATCTACAGGTGCTTATAATTTTACTACT
>CAISUR010000037.1 GCA_903888655.1 uncultured Bacteroidota bacterium
CTTTTTTTTAAATAAAATTGATTTTCAATTACTTATGAATTTTAGAAGTATAAATAATGAAATCGAAAACCCGTAACCTTACTGATTTCAATGGTTGGAGCAGGAATTTTAATCGAATTAAAAACAGAGAAAATCGTCTTTAAAAGATGTGATTTAGTTTGAATTTTAGTTAAATCGGCATCCAAACTGAAGTAAAATTGTCTCGTTCTGTTGTATTTTGGATATAAATCAGAATCTTTAAAATTTTCGGTGCCCGATATCATACCATCGGCACCAAAACCAATAGCAATATTTAACCAAATTGGTGTTTTGGAATGTTTGAAAAAAGAATGTAAGTTAGCAGAAAGCCAATACGTTTGCCCATTATAATCTTTAAGTATTTGTTGTGTAAAAGAACTTCCTAAAACTTGAGGACGAACTGCTGAAAAGGAAGTAGTATGAAACGAAAACTTGGGCACAACACGCTGCTCTTTCCATAGTAATTCTTGAGAAATAAAAAAAGATGTCCCCATTGTATTAGCAGCCATATCACCCCATGAAAATCCCCATTGCGAAGAATAACCATCAAAAACCTCTACAGTTGTCATAAAAGCAAGTCCTAAAGTTGCACCATATAATAGTTGACTTTTTTTAGTACATCCACTCCATTGTAAAGCATTCGCACCAAAAGTTCCAAGGTGATAAGCAGAAAATAAATGCCCTGCTTTGTCCATTTGCAACCACTCTTGATTGTCATCAATAGAATGTAAATTAGAATGGGGATAATCAGCATACCACAGTTGATTAAGTCCAATTAATGCGATTGAAGCTATAGTCGCTTCGGAACAAATCAGCGTATTTCGTCTTGATTTATTTAAAGAATCGGAAGGTTTAAAAAAAGAATCTATAGAAATTTGTGAAAATCCGAAAATAGAATTTAGCACAAAAAGAACAGTTATTATTACTTTTGAATTATTCAATAATTATCTTTTAGTTCCAGTAGTGTTCAACCACGCTGCATATTTTTTAGCATTTACTTGATGTTGTTCAAAAGTGGTTGCAAATTCATGATATCCAAATTTTTCTACACTAGCACAAAAATAAATGAAATCATGTTTTTCAGGATTTAAAACGGCATCAATAGCACTGATATCTGGTTGCGCAATAGGCCCAGGAGGTAATCCTAAATTTATATAAGTATTGTAAGGCGAGTTTATTCTTAAATCACCATATAACACTCTTTTAATAACTTGGTTAAAATTATTATCTCGCAATTTCAATGCATAAATAATAGTTGGATCTCCTTGAAGTGGCATACCCAATTTTAATCTATTCAAATAAGCTCCTGCTACTCTGGGACGTTCGTCTAATTTTACAGATTCTTTGTGAACAATTGATGCTAAAGTAATTACTTGTTCTGGAGTCATTCCGAGTTTTTCGGCTTTTGTCAATCGGTCTTTGTTCCAAAATTTTCGATATTCTTCGAGCATTTTATCTCGGAATTTATCGGCAGATGTATTCCAATAAAATTGATAGGAATTAGGAATAAACATCGCAATTACATTTTCTGTGGTAAAACCATTTTTTTTAAGAAAAATACTATCACAGAATGATATCATCAAATGTAAAGAATCTGCTTCAATTTCGGAACCAATTCGTTGTGCTACGTTTTCTAATCGTTCTTGATTATTAAACGCAATCTTTACAGGAACATTTTTACGTAAAGATGCGATTAAAGCATAATTTCCCATCCCTTTTTTCAAAAGAAATCTTCCTGGTTTTACATTTTTTTCATAAGAACGCAAACTTGCCATAAGATTGAATCCGTTGGCATTTTTTATATAAGGAGTTACAATTTTTTGAACATCTTCAAATTTAGAACCTGTGGGAATTTTAACAAACAATTCATTTTTAGAAAATGTAGTATTATCAGTAAAAAATTTAATGTAAACAACAGTTCCAATCACTAGAAAAAGTCCTGCTATGGATGCCAAAATGATTTTTGATTTCTTATTCAAAATAAAAAAGATTAATGATTTGGGTTAATTAATTGAAAAACAGCTTCGTCTTGATAGGAATTATGAACAAGAATCCAATCTTTTTTGATGCCAATTTTTTGAAATCCAAAAATAGCAAAAAGGTTTAAACTAGAAACATTATCAACTCCAATATTTGCAAATAGTTGATGTAATTGCAATTGTTGAAATGAAAAATCAATTACTAAACTCAAGGCTTCTTTACCATATCCTTTGCCTCTATTTGCATCATTTTGAATAACGATTCCTATTCCTGCACGATTATTTTTTGGATCAAATTCAAATAAATCAATTAATCCAATCGTTTCATTAGAATCGGTTTTACAAATTGCCAATCGTAATTGTTTAGCTTCATAGATATCCTGATGCGCATTTTCAAGATACTGACGTATGAGAAATTTGCTGTAAGGTGTTTGTGTATTGCTCACTTCCCAAATATTTTCGTCGTTTTCTATAGCATAGATAAACTCTAAATCTTCTGGTTCGAGTGCGCGAAGGTAAATAGTATTTCCTTTTAAGGTCATAAATTAAAATTACGAATTATGAAATATGAAATAATCTTATTAATATAACGACCAATAAAAACATTCTACCAATTGGTAAAATTATATATGTTTTAATTGACCTAAATTTTGTATAATAATCTTTATTTGAAAACTCTTTTTTATCAGACTTATATTTTGAATAGAATAAGCCAAAAAAAACTAACAACAGTAAAATCAAAGTTGATAAATCAGGGTTTCCCATTTCTTAAATTTCAATTATTCCTTCAAATACAAAAGCTGCTGCTCCTTCTAAAAATACATTTTCATATCCTTTGTTAGTTTTCTCAAACGAAACTTTTAGCTTTCCTCCTTCTACATCAATGAAAATACTATTTGAATTAGTTTTCCCAATAGCATTCATAGCTATTGCGGTTGCGGTTGCACCTGTTCCACACGATAATGTTTCGTCTTCAACTCCTCGTTCATAGGTTCTCAATCGGAAATGATTGTCTGAAATCTGATTTACAAAATTCACATTACTTCCTGCATTTCCATACAAATCGGAATAACGAATTTCTGATCCTTTACTTTTTACATCATAATTTTCAATATCATTAACCAAAGTAACATGATGTGGAGAACCTGTATTAAGAAAAATATATTCCTTTTCAATTTTAACCTCGTCAACATCTTTCATTTGGAGCGATACAATTCCATTTTCTAAAATCGTAGCATGATGCAATCCATCTGTTGCAATAAAGCTAGTTTTATCTTGAATTAAATTGAGACTTTTCGCAAAAGCCACCAAACATCGTCCGCCATTGCCGCACATAGAACTTTCATTTCCATCAGAATTATAATACACCATTCTAAAATCTGTTTCTAAATCATTTTCAAGTAAAATTAAACCGTCAGCTCCGATACCGAATCTTCGGTCGCATAATTTTTCAATGACTTGAATGTTATCTTTTGGAAAAAAATTATGACGGTTATCAATCATTACAAAGTCATTTCCTGTTCCTTGATATTTATGAAATTTTAAAAGCATTTTAATTTGAATAGATTCACAAAGTTACAAACATTAATGATACGTTAAAGATTGTTAAACGAGCGTTAAAGCATTTTTTTGAAATTAAAAAAGCGCTAATTTTACTTTCAAATAGTTAAATCATAAAAGACATGAAACGATATTCGAGTTTATTTTTAGTAGCATTATTAAGTGGTGCCACTACACTTGGTGGTTACAAATTATTTATTGAAAAAGGAATCGGTAGAAATTCTATCATTACTACAGCCAATGAAAATTATGGCAGAACCGTTGGAATGAGTGGTGAATCGATGGATTTTACTACTGCGGCTGACAAATCAGTACATACGGTAGTTCACGTAAAAAATGTATCGGTTCGAACTGTTTACAACCCAATTATGCAATTTTTTTATGGATCGAATGGCGGTTCACAGCAACAAGAGCAAATAGGAACAGGTTCGGGTGTTATCATTTCAGAGGATGGTTACATTGTAACAAATAATCATGTTATTAAAGATGCGACCGATTTAGAAGTAACTTTGAACAATAAAAAGGTATATAAGGCAAAACTAATTGGAACCGACTCTAAAATGGATATTGCTTTATTAAAAATAAATGCTGATGAGAAATTACCTTATTCCACTTTTGCAGATTCTGATCAAGTGAAAGTAGGCGAATGGGTACTTGCCGTAGGAAATCCATATAATTTAACATCTACCGTTACCGCTGGAATTGTTTCAGCAAAAGCGAGAAATCTTGACACAAATGGAATTCAATCATTTATTCAAACTGATGCCGCTGTAAATCCGGGTAATTCGGGTGGTGCTTTGGTTAATACTCATGGAGAATTAATCGGAATCAATACCATGATTTCTTCTCCAACTGGAAGTTATGCAGGATATTCATTTGCTATTCCTTCTAATATTACACGAAAAATCATTGAAGATATAATGGAATTTGGTAATGTACAACGAGGCGTATTAGGCGTTGCAGGGAGTGAATTGAACGGACCTACTTCTAAAGAACTAGGATTAAAAGAAACACAAGGGTACTATATTTCAAAAGTTATAAATAATTCAGGTGCCGAAAAAGCAGGATTGAAAAAAGGAGATGTAATTGTTAAGTTAGACAATCAACCTATTTCTACTTATCCTGAATTAACTGGATATATAAATACTAAACGCCCAAATGACAAAGTGCAAGTAACCGTGATACGTGATGGGAAAAAGCAAGTAATTCCGGTTACTTTGGTAAAAAACGACATTATAAACACCGACTTTAAAGGTTTAGAATTAGAAAATATTGACAATTCCGACAAGAAAAGATTCAAAATAGATTATGGTGTAAAAATCAAAGAAGTTAATAACGATCGATTAAAACCGTATCAAAATGATTTAAAGGGAAGTATCATTTTAACGATTGATGGAACCAAAGCAACTGATGTTGAAGCAGTTTCAAAATTAGCCGGCGATAAAGATGAAAATCAAGGAATAAGTATTGAAATGATAAATAAAATGGGACAAATTATCCGAATTATCATCTAATACTTACTAATTTGTATTGCTATTTCAGGACAAGACAAAATCTATATTTAAAAACCATCACTTTTTTAGTTGATGGTTTTTTTGTAAAAAAATGTAAAAAATATTTCACGAAAACGTTATAGTTAATTACTTTTGCATCGAATTACAATTTTAACAACACAATCTAAATCTTTTCTTTTCTATGATCAACAACACCCTATACGAAAAAGAACTTGCTTTTCAAGCTGACAGGCGTAAAGCTGGAGTAGAATTTATTAAAATCATTAGTGATTTATGGTATGACAAGTCTATTGAATTAGTATTTTTTAGAAATCAATTAATTGACCGAAACGTCAGTGATATCATGAACTTGCATGAGTATGCTGGAGAATTTGTTCAAAAGCCAATAAATGTCTTTGATTCTGTTGAAATTGCTCGCGCTATTTTAAATTTGGATTTACCTCCTGCCCGAGTTGATATTGGAAAACTAACGTATGAATACCATTTAGAAGACAATAAATATAATGATGCACGAGCATTTGTTATCGATAAATTGAAAGAAGCAAAAAATTCTGAAGAAATCAAGCCAAAAGATGTGGTACTTTATGGTTTTGGTAGAATTGGACGTCTTTTAGCTCGTGAAATGATGAGTAAAATCGGAAAAGGACAACAACTTCGATTAAGAGCCATTGTTACTCGAGATAAAAATGACGCCGTATCACTAGAAAAAAGAGCTTCTCTTTTACGTTATGATTCTGTTCATGGAGATTTTGAAGGTTCTGTTACGGCAGATGCTGAAAACAATGCTTTGATTATTAATGGAACAACAGTTCATATTATTACAGCGAATGCTCCCGAAGAAATTGATTATACAACATTTGGAATTGAAGATGCTTTAGTGATCGATAATACGGGAGCTTTTACAACAGAAGAAGCATTAAAAAGACATTTAACTTCCAAAGGCGTTGACAAAGTATTGTTGACCGCCCCAGGCAAAGGAGTTCCCAACATTGTTTATGGTGTAAATCACAATGATTATAATCCAGATGAAGTTAGTATTTTTTCTGCTGCTTCTTGCACCACGAATGCCATTACTCCTATTTTAAAAGCTGTTGAAGATACACTTGGAGTCGTAAAAGGACATTTAGAAACAATTCATGCGTATACCAATGACCAAAATTTAGTCGATAATATGCATAAAAAATACCGTCGTGGAAGAGCTGCTGCTTTAAACATGGTAATTACTGAAACCGGAGCAGGAAGCGCGGTAGCAAAGGCATTACCAAATCTAGCAGGTAAATTAACCTCAAATGCTATTCGTGTACCAGTTCCAAATGGTTCATTAGTGGTATTAAATTTAGAAGTTGACAAAATAACTTCTGTTGAAGAAGTGAACAACATCATGAAGCATTACGCGCTTGAAGGTGAACTAGTAGAACAAATAAAATATTCATTAAATAATGAATTAGTTTCTTCGGACATTGTAGGAACATCAGCTCCATCAATTTATGATAGCAATGCAACGATTGTTTCTGGAGATGGAAAAAATATTGTTTTATATGTATGGTACGACAACGAATATGGATATAGTCATCAAGTAATACGATTAGCAAAATACATAGCCAAAGTAAGAAGATATACTTATTACTAGTAGTTACTGATGCTATCCCCAAAAATCCGCTTTTTTCTTTAATAAAGAATTAAGCGGATTTTTAAATTAAGATTAATTATTTTTTTTACTTTTATATACTATAACAATCACGTGAATTTGTAGTTTTTAACCTATCCATGAAAAAAACAACGATTTTAGTATTCTTACTTATATTTCAGTTTGTTTCATCACAAGAGAACAAAGAGAAAAATAATGTCATTACGACCTACAAATATGGTCATAATGGAATGGAATATATTGTTACTTCAAATAAAGAAACCGTTGTTGTGAGCACATTTAATTCTAAAAAAGATATTAAATCCGAAATTGCTCAAAAAATTTATGATTTCTACAAAAACAACAAAGAAGTTAAGACACTAAATTTATTGACTATAAATGGCGAAGTTGCTAAAGTTACCGGAAAATACATAGTCACAAAAAAAGGAAAATTGATTGCCGTTAATTTTTATTATCAAAAAATAGAATGGAATAACGGACGTATTGAGCTTTACAAAAAAAATATTGGATAATCTTTATTGTTACTCTAAACAAAAACATATTTTTATAAAAATGTAAGATTTATTCTTTATAAAAAATAAATTTAGTGCATTTTAACGATTTTATTTGTATTTTAATCTTTTACTAATTAATATTACACAACAAAATACGAATTAGTTCACTTTAATTAACGCCTAGATATTTTCCCCAAATCTATCTATAAATTTAACCTACACTATGAGAAAAATTATTTTTATCGTATTATTATCTACCCTTTGTATTCAAGCACAAAATATAAAACGTATTGAAGAATACCACTACGGAAAAAATGGAATTGAATATATCGCAAAAAGTAATAGTGGAAAGACTATTATTATCAGTACGTTCAATTCTAGACCGACAATCAATAATGAGGTTGCCATAAATCTATTTAATTATTTTAGAGAAAAAGCCCCAAAAAATGGTGACAAAATTACTATTCTGGTAAGCGATGCTGCCGTTAATGGTACTTGCGAAATTAAGGTAAAAGACAATCTTACTTCTGTTGAATTTTATTATGAAACTGTTGAATGGAAAAATGGGCTAACAGAAGTATACGTAAATCCAGGATTTAATAATAATAGCGCGTTAACAAATAGCGATGATTAGAGGATTTTATTGAA
>CAISUR010000038.1 GCA_903888655.1 uncultured Bacteroidota bacterium
ATTGTGGGCATTGCACAAGTTGCCAAAGAAGCCTACCAAGATCCTACCACCGAAGACCCTAACTGGGTAGTAGTGGATGTAAAACCATATAAAACATTAAATAAACCAGTTTCATTGGCATCTATAAAAGCCGACCCTCGCTTGCAACAAATGGCTTTGGTGCGCTTAGGCAGGTTGTCTGTTCAGCCAGTAACGGAGGAGGAATGGAAGATAGTAATGCAATATGCAGAAAGTAGTGATTAGTGATTAGTGGTTAGTGATTAGTGCAAGCATTTACAATAAACTAAAAAGCCCTTCAAAAATTTCTTCAAGGGCTTTTTAGTTTATCACTTATCACTTATCACTAATCACTTATCACTAATCACTAATCACTTATCACTAACCACTAATGACTAATCTTCCACCCATCAATCTTTGCCATTGCGATGATTAGCGCATTATTATTTTTGTAGTCCCTTCTTAGTTCATCGAGCGCATTGTTGCAGAAGGCTATGAGGCTTTTGTTCGATTCTTCAAACTCTACAGGGTCTTTTTCTTTTATTAATACTACCAGCTCGGCCATTATTCTCTTCGATTGGTATAGTTGGATGGATAGGTGCAGTATCGAATAAAATAGGATAAAATGTAGCTGGTTCACTGGCACTTCTTTGTTTCGTTTATCTGTGATGCGTGTATTGAAACGCCTATAATCTTCGGTAGAAAAATAATTTAAATACTCAAAGTAGTCGGTTACGCAAGTTTCATCTTCTTTTAATATCATTAAACTTACCATCGCAAATAATACGGCATGGGCCCTTAATTTTTCATCAAAATTGTTCAATTTGCAAATTATCGGCGCAGGCGGTGGGGCAACATTTTTATTTTTCATTTTGTTATTTTTTATTGTTCAATAATCCTATAACCATCAATTTTTGCGAATGCAACGATGATGGCGTTGTTGTTTTTATAGTCTTTTCGCAGTGTATTGTTGGTTATTTTACAGAACTCAACCATTTCATCCCTTCCCGCCTCGAAAATTTCGAGGGATTCTGGTTGTACCTGCTTTCTCATTATTTCCACATGTTTCGTTGAGCCCATCAATTCAATCATCAAGTGTACGGTAGCATAAAAAAGGATAAGGTGTTGTTGGTTCATGTTTAGTTCTTTGTTTCTAGTTTCCATTACCCTCAATCCAAATATATTGAAATTGTCGATACTAAAATAATTCATGTACTCAAAAAAGTCAATCATAGTTGCTTCGTCTTCCTTGATTATGATAGCGACGGACGAAAAAATTAAACGATAAGTATCACCATTGGGCGGCATATTGTTCAATTTGAAAATTATTGGTGCAAGCGGTGTAACTTTCTTATTCTTCATTTCTGTATTTTTATAATTAACTAATCTTATACGTGTCAATTTTGGCGAATGCAACGATGATGGTATTGTTGTTTTTGTAGTCTCGTTTAAGTGTTTTGATGGTTGAATTTGAAAAAATAATTAAATACGGAGTTGCTGTTTTTATATCCAACATAGCTTTTGTATCCTCAAAATCTATATCCAGCAATTTCACCTCTTTTTCCGAAGCCAATACCTGTATCAGAAGATGTAATGTAGAATAAAAAATAATCAGGTGTTGTTGGTTCATAGGCACTGATTTATTTCGTTTGTTCGCTATCCTTTTGTTCAATAAACGAAAATGTTCTGGCGTAAAATATGTTTTCATATAGTCGAAGAAACCGTGAACACCCGATTCCTCTACATAAAGCATAAAGTCAATTATAGAAAATATCCCACCAAAACTTTGTGCATTAGCATCTATATTATTAATATTAAAAACAATTGGCGACGGCTGAACATGCTTTTTCTCTTTCATAATTCTTATTTTTTTCAATAAAAAGCCCTTGAAGTTTTGCACTCCAAGGGCTTTTTGTTAGTGGTTAGTTGTTAGTGATTTTTTTTCTAACCACTAACCACTAACAACTATGCTTCTATCGTTATCGTTACTACTGCGCTCACAACGCCCACTACTACGTCTTTCAGCAGATACCAAATACGGTATTGCCTGGTTTCTGGCTTGCCGGGTATCAGATTAGGGCGGTCGTCAATAAATTTGGCACCAGTAACATTGGTAAATGTAGTAAAAACAGTTTCTGTGCCCCTCATACATTCCACCCTTCCGCCGTCCGATTCCCACTTCAAAAAAATACCATACACCACTCCTGCGCTCAATTGCACTTTCACTTTCGTGGGCTGTGCTGTTAACCAATTAATCACAATATCGCTACCAATTATGTCCAAATCGATACCCATTTCAACGGTGTATGCATCGTTTATTTTAATCTTGTCCACCAAATTTATTGCCCTCGCAAAAATCCCAGCCGGCACAGTTACCAATGGCGCACCACCCGGACCAACAAAAACTGGGAAAGAAATCAAAGCCGTGCCATCTGCCCCTTTACTGAGACTTTTTTTGATAGAACCACAGGATTTGGACAATGTTTTGGCAGTCTTTACACACTCCATGATGTAGTTGCACGCATTCACATCGTTTAGCAG
>CAISUR010000039.1 GCA_903888655.1 uncultured Bacteroidota bacterium
AATGCGCGCGCCGCCGCACTCGCAGCCTTTGCAATCGTGCAGCCCGACTCGAATGCTGCACATTCCATCGCGGTGCGTTATCCGTCCAGTTTCATGGCGCAAGGCAATGGGCGTATTTTTAATTCAAGTGGACAAAAATTATCTTCAGAACAAGTTAGAAATTTACTAAAAGATAATAAAGAAGCCCTTGACTATTATAATGTTGGAAAAACCAAACAAACGTTGGGCAATATTCTATTGTATGGGGGAATTGCTACTGTTGCAATAAACCATTTGTCGATAGTACAAAACGCTAAAAATAAGGGCGATATTAACCCAAGCAGAAACATTCCTTATATAGTTGGTGGAGGTTTAATTTTAGCTGCAATTCCAATTAAAATTGGCTTTTCAAAAAAGATAAAACGAGCTGTAACACTAATAAATGATGATTTAAAAAATCCTAAAACTGGGTTTAGTATTGAATCAACATCTTTTGTTTCTAATTCTAATGGAGTTGGAATTTCATTTACATTTTAATCTAAAACAATGTCACAAAAACGACTATACCTTCTTGACGCTTACGCATTAATTTTTCGCGGCTATTTTGCTTTTATAAAAAATCCGAGAATCAACTCGAAAGGAATGGATACTTCGGCAATTATGGGCTTTATGAATGCCTTAATGGACGTTATCAAACGTGAAAAACCAGATCATTTAGCAGTGGCTTTCGATAAAGGTGGAAGCGATTATCGTTACGAAATGTACCAAGAATACAAAGCGCATCGTGACGAAACTCCAGAAGCCATTAAAATTGCGGTGCCTTATATTCAAGAATTGTTGAAAGCGATGCACATTCCAATTATTGAAAAAGCTGGATTTGAAGCCGACGACTTAATTGGAACTTTAGCCAAACAAGCCGAAAAAGAAGGTTTTAAAGTGTTTATGGTAACGCCAGATAAAGATTTTGCGCAATTGGTTTCTGAAAATATTTTCATGTACAAACCAGCACGTATGGGTAACGACATTGAAATTTGGGGAATTCCTGAAGTTTTGGAAAAGTTTGAAATTACCAACCCATTACAAGTGATAGATTTCTTAGGAATGATGGGCGACGCAGCCGATAATATTCCGGGGTTGCCTGGCGTTGGTGAAAAAACAGCGAAGAAATTTTTGGCAGAATATGGCTCGATGGAAAATCTACTAGCCAATACACATCAACTAAAAGGCGCTATCAAAGATAAAATTGAAGCCAATGCAGAACTGGGTTTATTATCTAAAAAACTGGCTACTATTCTACTCGATTGTCCGGTTGAATTCAATGCTGATGATTTTGAACTATCTAAACCTGATGTAGAAAAAACAGACGCGTTGTTTCAAGAATTGGAATTCCGTCAAATGAAAGCGCAGTTTGATAAATATTTTGGAACTGGGAAAGAATATGACGAAATTGACACGAATGGCTCTTCAAGTGATACGCCGCAACCCGCAAAGAAAGCTCCAGCTAAAAAAACCAACGAAGATCAATTTGATTTGTTCGGATTTTCAGATGAAGAAAGTGGCGAAGAAAAATCACATTCTCATTATGCAACTATAGAAAACACTGAACATTTTTACCAAATTATTCAAGGTGATTTGCCTGTAAAATTACTGTTGCAAAATTTAATGAATCAAACTTCGGTTTGTTTTGACACCGAAACTACCGGAATTGACGCTTTGAATGCCGAACTAGTCGGAATGTCATTCTCATTTGAAAAAGGAAAGGCATTTTACGTTCCGTTTCCCGAAAATAAAGAAGAAGCACAAGCTTTAGTAGAAAAATTCAAACCCTTTTTTGAAAGTGAAAGCATCGAAAAAATTGGACAAAATATAAAATATGATTTGAAAATTCTGTCAAATTACGGAGTTCAAATCAAAGGAAAATTATTCGATACCATGATTGCGCATTATTTGATCAATCCAGATATGCGTCACAATATGGATGTTTTGAGTGAAACGTATTTGAAATATTCGCCAAAATCAATTGAAGATTTAATTGGTAAACCTGCCCGCTCGGCAGGCGGGAAAGGTAAAAACCCTGCCTCGCCGGCAGGCAGGCAAAAATCAATGCGCGATGTTGCTTTGGAAGAAATCAAAGAATACGCTGCCGAAGATGCTGATGTAACATTTCAATTGAAACAAAATTTCAGTCCGATTCTCGACAAAGCCGAAACCAAAAAATTATTTGACGAAATCGAAATTCCGTTGATTCCAGTTTTGGCAGCAATGGAATTGGAAGGCATCAATCTTGACGTTCCGTTTCTTAAAGAAATGTCAGTTGAAATGGCAAAAGAAAGTGCTACATTAGAACAAAAAATTTATGAAACTGCTGGCGAGAAATTCAATTTGGCTTCACCAAAACAATTGGGTGACGTTTTATTTGACAAAATGAAAATTGGTGGAGCGAAACAAAAGAAAACCAAAACTGGTCAATATGCCACTGGTGAAGAAGTACTTTCGTATTTGGCAAACGAACATGAAATTGTGAAAGACATTTTAGATTGGCGTCAAATGGTGAAATTGCAAAGCACCTATATTGATGCGTTACCCAATCAAGTAGACAAAAAAACAGGGCGTGTTCACACCGATTATATGCAAACGGTTGCTGCAACGGGGCGTTTGAGTTCGAACAATCCAAACTTACAGAATATTCCTATTCGTACAGAAAGAGGTCGATTAATCAGAAAAGCATTTATTGCTCGTGATGAAAATTACTCCTTATTATCTGCCGATTATTCTCAGATAGAACTTCGAATTATCGCCGCTTTATCGGGCGAAGAAAACATGATAAAAGCATTTCAAAACAACGAAGATATTCACCGAAGTACCGCTGCAAAAGTGTTTAATGTGCCTTTAGAAGAAGTGACTAAAGAACAACGTAGCAATGCTAAAACGGTGAATTTCGGAATCATATATGGTGTTTCGGCGTTCGGACTTTCTAATCAAACATCGCTTTCACGAAAAGAAAGTGCTGAGTTGATTGATGCGTATTATGCAACTTATCCAAAGCTGAAATCGTACATGAGCAATCAAGTTGATTTTGCTAGAGAACATGGTTATGTGCAAACGGTTTTAGGAAGAAGACGTTATTTAAAAGACATCAATTCTGCCAATATGATGGTAAAAAGTGGTGCCGAACGAAATGCCGTAAACGCCCCTATTCAAGGATCGGCAGCTGATATTATCAAAATTGCGATGATAAATATTCATAAGAAACTAACTTCAGAAAATTGGAAATCGAAAATGCTATTGCAAGTACATGACGAATTGGTGTTTGATGTTCATAATTCCGAATTAGAAAAAATCAAACCAATGATAAAACACGAAATGGAAAACGCCTTCAAAATGGATGTTCCGTTAGAAGTAGAAATGGGTGTGGGGAAAAATTGGCTGGAAGCGCATTAGTAGGTTGGCAGAGTTAAATAGAAGTAGGCAGTTTTAAATACTTAAATATTTATAGTAATCACATAAATAAGATGAAAAGTTTATTTATTTTATTTTTTATTGCTTTTGCAAATTTGATTTTTAGTCAAGAGAATAATAGCGTTTTACAAGCAAACTTTATTCGAGCAATGATTACATCAAATGAAATATTCATAATTATTAACGTAAAAGATTTGAACACAAAGGAAACTAAAGAAGTTTGCACGACAAATGAAGACTTAAGAAATGCAACTGAAATTGAAAAATCTATATCTTATGATGAAGCATTTAAATTATTACAAAGAAATAAATCAAGAGATTTTGAGTTTAAAAACAAAGAAGCTTTAGAAATTTTCATCCTAAATTATTTCTCAAAAATTGATTTATTGAAATTTGAAAAAGAATTTGAAATTGATGATTTAATAAAAAGTATTAATAAAACTTGGAATTTAGATTATGACAAAACAAAAGAGACAATATATCTTTATGCATATTCACTTTCTAAAAAGGGTTTATTAATCGGATTATCCCAAGAATGCTTTGGCATTAACGGTTTATGGTGCGTAAGCTGTCAAGAAAATAAGTGAATTACAGTTTCCTTGTCGATTCCCTCTGTCTCAACTCCGTTTTAATAACCGTAGTTTTATGGTTGTAAATCTCGTCTTTACTTTCTAGTTTTTCGATTAGCATTTTGGTAGCTACTTCGCCAATTTCGGGTCCGTGTTGGCTCACCGTCGACAAACTTGGCGTCATTCTGCGTGACCAAACGCCATCGGCAAAACCAATAACCGAAAGCTCTTCTGGAATTTTCAATCCTTTTTTAATTGCCATTTTCATTGCCATTACCGATGCATGCTCATCAACAGCAAAAACGGCATCCACTATATTTTTATCTAAAAATCCGGCAGCTTTAGTATCAAAATCATCTGCGGTTTCAGACAACACGATCAATTTCGAATCGACTTTCAAACCTGCTTTTTCCAAAGCTTTTTTATATCCGTCAACCCTTAATTTTCCTACACTTAAATTGTCAATCGAAGAAAACAAAGCAATGTTTTTACAACCTGTTTTAATTAAATGATTGGTAGCATCAAAGGCTGAATCCAAATCATCAACAATTACTTTGTCGCAGTTTACTTCGTCTGCAATGCGATCGAACATGACAATGGGTGTCCCTTCATTGATAATGGTTTTAAAATGATCAAACTTTTGCAACTTCTGCGCTTCTTCTGAAATAGAAAGAATAAAACCATCAATCGTTCCATTACTTAACATCTCAAGAGCATTGATTTCTTTTTCTAAAGATTCGTTTGAAATACAAGTAATAACCTTATAACCTTTTTCATCAGCTACTTTTTCGATTCCGGTGAAAACTTTTGCGAAAAATGAATTCAAAATATTCGGAATAATAACACCAATAGTACGAGTAGACCGGTTTTTCAAATTCAAACCAATCACATTGGGCTTATAATTCTTCAACTTGGCATACTCTTGTACACGTTGCTTGGTAGGCTCGCTAATTTCCGGACTGTCGTTCAACGCCTTAGAAACGGTCGATACAGAAACTCCCAATTCTTTGGCAATTTGTTTTAAAGTGGCTTTCGATTTCATCTTTCTATTATATAAGGTGTAAATTTATAAAAAATTAAATGAAGCAGCGAATGGTTTGGGCATTTTTGTATTCCATTTTCCTGCCTTCCTTCCAAAACTTTGCAAAAAAGCAAAGGTTTTTCCTTCCAGTCAGGGCTAAAAAGCAAACAAAAGGCAACATATAAATCGTTAAAATTCAAAATAGTAATTAAAATTAGAAATCATTTTTGTATATATAATAAATAATTGTACTTTTGCACTCCCTTAATTGGGAATGGAATGTTTAATTAAAATAATATTATGGACGCATTAAGCTACAAAACAGTTTCTGCCAACAAAGCCACAGCTGAAAAACAGTGGATTGTTGTTGATGCTGAAGGTCATAACTTAGGTCGTTTTGCTTCTAAAGTCGCGATGCTTTTAAGAGGTAAAT
>CAISUR010000040.1 GCA_903888655.1 uncultured Bacteroidota bacterium
AAACTATTCTGGAATAAATATAGATTCAAGCGGAAACGTAACTATACAATATGGACTAACAAACCCTGGAAACTACACACTAACCTATACCCTATGTGAAATTGCAAACCCAAACAACTGCAGTACAGGTTATGTAACGCTTAACATCACCCCTGAATTTATATTTGCCAATAATGATGATTTTACTTCAAATCCAATTGACAATACTGTTGGAGGTACTACCAATAGTGTACTTAATAATGACTACGCTGAATGTCAAGGAAATCTATATCCATATAACACCACGACATCAGCTTACAATCTTCCATCTGGATTTACTTTAAATCCTGACGGAACAATTTCCGTTGCAGTTGGTACTTCACCTGGATTGTATAATTTTAATTACGTTGCATGTCTTACAACAGGTGGTTGCGGTTTTGCAAGTGCTACAATTTTGGTAACCGGAGTTTCAACGGTAGTAGCTAATTATGACAACTTTGGAACGAATTATCCCAACTCAACAACAGCAAGCGTATTGAATAACGATACGTTAAATGGGTCACCAATAACAAGTTCAGCACTAATTACAATAAGTCCATTAAACCTCCCATCGGGTTTCACGTTAAATCCTGACGGAACCATAACCATTGCTGCTTCTGTTACTGAAGGCACCTACACGGTTCCTTACAAAATCTGTAATATCGTAAGCGCAACGGATTGTTATGTCAATTACGCCTATGTTGTAGTGTTTAAAAACAGAATTGTCGGAAAAGTAAAATTTGATGCCAACAGTAATGGTTGCGATGCTGGAGATCCTTATCTTAACAATATACAAGTAAAAAACATAAACGGTTCCAATACCTATACCAATTATACGAATTATAACGGTTCCAGCGAATATTATCTTATTGGCGATGCCGGAACCAACACTGTTTCGGTAACCAATTTACCCTCCTATTTTACGGTTACTCCAGCCACACAACAATTCAATTTTACAACACCAGGTACTACAATAGCTCCCGACTTTTGTGTTTCTATAAATTCAAATGTAGACGATTTAGAAGTAGTGCTTGTTCCAAAATTTCAAGTAGTTCCCGGATTGCCTGCCTTTTATGATATTTGGTATAAAAACCACGGAAGTACAACGCTTAATGGTCAAGTTACTTTCCAATTCAACAATGCTAAAATGTCCTTTTTAAGTAGCAGTCCTTCTCCAGATGTAATAGCGAGCAGTTCATTAACTTATAATTTCTCTACTTTAGCTCCTTTTGAAAGCCGCGTAATTAGTAATGTGAAGTTTCAAGTGGCTACCCCACCAACCAACAATTCAGGTGATTTAGTAAGCTTTTCAGGAGCTATAACTCCAGTAGTTGCCGACGCAACGCCTTTAAACAATTCAAGTAGTTTAACTCAAACTATAGTAAACTCTCAAGATCCTAATGACATTATCGTTCATGAAGGTGCTACAGTGACCTTAGCTCAAGCACAACAAGCGTATTTACACTATACCATTCATTTTCAAAATGTAGGAACTTCCAATGCCATCAATATAAAAGTAGTCAACGATTTAGATCCGAAATTAGATTGGAGTACTTTCGAAATGGTAGGAACAAGCCATCCATGCCGAGTAAAAAACAAAAA
>CAISUR010000041.1 GCA_903888655.1 uncultured Bacteroidota bacterium
CTAAAATGATTTTTGTTAAAACATATATATCAAATAAAATCTAAAAATATATTAACCAGAATATCAATCTAAATCATTTGCATGCTGCTCTGGATTTGGAGCTGAATGTGGAGGTTATCCAGGTGCATCTGTCTGATAAATTTTCATCATAATAGGTCTGGACTTATCTTCCATCTCTTTTTACTTGTTTTTGAATTCCTCTTCAGTAGCAGTTGTTGCGTTTTAATCAATCCACTATAAAGATTCGTCAACTATCTTTTAAAATGTCTTTTTATCGTCTTCAGATAATTTTTTATTTATGTTTTCATCAAGAAGTGTATTTTTTAATGAAAAATCACTATATTTGCATCATAAAACTTTACAACTATGAAATTTGACCTACTAAATACTGACTGGTTAACGGAAAAATTATCCAATGAAAATAGCATGATGGGCTTTGTTAAATTCATTGACAGTCTTCTAGAACCCATCTTCTCAATTTCTGCTCTAAACCTTACCAGACAAGAGCTTAACCAATGGAAGGCGGAGGGTTTGATTAAGTCAAATGATTCTGAATTAAGGGAATGGGTGAGGGTAAATTTCTTTGATTTTATTTGGCTTAAAATGATCGATATCATGCGTCAATCCAAGATTCCATTTACGACGATTCATAAACTAAAAAAGGAGTTCTTTGAGATTGATGACCAAGAACTAAGATACCTCCTAAGTAATGCTTATAAGCAAGGGAAGGATGAAATTCCAAAAGGGGAAGTAATGAATTTAATAGAGAAGGAAGTTGTATCACAAGATTACCCTCCTGCGGTGATGGCCTTATTTAAAAGATACTTTCCACCTTTTAATCTTTTTATTTTTGGCTTAATGATTGAACGTAGTCCAATAAGTATATTAGTAAATGCAGATGGACAAACCGTTTATCTAAATCCTAACCAACTTGCAAAAACAAATGTTACGGAAGCGTTAGTTGCTTTTTTAAGTAAGCCATTTATTGGCGTGCCGATGCATACGCTACTTGATGAATTTTATGATAACCCTAAAATTAAACTAGCTGAGCAGCAACAGGTGTGTAATTTGACCAAGCTAGAAACTAAAGTGTTGGGCTTGTTGCGAAAAGAAAATATTAAAGAGATTAGAATCAGATTTAACCAACAACTTAGAGGGGAAATTATTATTGAACATGTTAATTATGTCAATCCTGGTATGCTATTAAAGAATGTTCAGGACATATTACAACGTGGTAAGTACAGTACCATTAAAATAGTGCAAGAGGATGGTCATCTTAAAATATTTGAGGAGGTGATAAAAGAAAAAGTAATTAATTAAAATTGAATGGTACTGAATAACCCAGACCAAAACAGTCATAATACTAACATATGGGATACCCCCGGTGTTAGCATGCCAATTAAAAAATAATAAAATGGCAGAGAACTACATCCTTTTAAATAAAAAGGAATTACAAGAGCTGATTGTAACAGCTGTAAAAAATGCAATGGAGGAGTTTATTACAACTCCAATAATGGGTGATACGCCCAAAGAAGAAACATGGACAAGAAAGCGCGCGGCAAAAGAGCTAGGAGTTGCGGATCAAACATTATCCAAAATGGTACTTCGTGGCGAAATTGACGCTGTGAAGCCGGGCCGCAAGTACAAGTTTTTAAAAAGCAGGATCTATGCGTATTTAGCTAACAAAAAAAATTAATGCCATGGGAGTAACTTTTTCACTAACAAGAGCAAATGCAAATGTCTCCACTATTAGGTGTAGTGTTGCAGTAGATGGCACCCGTACGTTTTTACATACGGGTGTTTCTATTGAGACAAAGCTATGGGATCCAAAACGCAAATTTATCATACCTCAGGTTGGTAGGCTAGCTACTTCAAGTAAAGCTAAAAAACTAAGGGAGTTAGAAATAGCGATTAATGAACTTATTGATATTTATAAGTATGGGTATCCTAAAATAAATTTTATTGAGTTTGAGAAGCGTTTACATTTACTCATAGACAATCCAAGAGCTAGGTCTAATCGTCCTAAGCAATTAGCTACCGACGAGCATTCGGATACGCTAATATCTTTTATGTATTTATTTAATAAGCATTCTGCAGAAGGGATTAGACTTACGCCATCGCGTAAGAAAATGAAGCCATCTACTATATCAAGTTTTAGGACTACCAAAAAGATAGTAGAAAACTACATGAAATTGAATGATTTAAATTTAAGGTTAGGAGAATTTAATCAAACACATCTGGATGCAATAAGTGAATATACCATACAAGAACTAAATTGGTCGCTAAATACGCACTGCAAGTTTATGATGGACCTTTTGCAAATTTTTAAATATGCTGTAAAATTAAAAAGGTTGCCTGCATCTTTATTTTCTGAAATGGCTTTTGATACAAGAAGAGAAGAAACTGACAGCATCTACTTGACCGAAGACGAAATTTTACAATTGCAAGAGGTCGCTGATTTTGATGATCCTGAACAAGAATTGGTAAGGGATGTATTTGTAATTGGTTGTTTTACTGGTATGCGTTTTTCTGATTACAGTGTTTTTGATCCTGCTGAAATTAGGGACAACCGATTATCTTTTATTCAATCAAAGACAGGAAAGAAGGTTACCATCCCCATACATTCAAGAGTAAATACTATTTTAAAAAAGTATGATTATAAATTGCCCCTTGTGCCTCCAAACAATAAGTTTAATGAAATCATCAAAAAAGTAGGGGAGAAGCTTCCATGTTTGCATGTGCCATTTACAAAGCAAATCACGTATAAGCGAGAACAAACTGAAATTGTGCGCATGAAATATGAATATTTGCAAACACATACTGCACGAAGATCATTTTGCTCCAACGAATATTTGAAAGGAACCGACCCAATTATCATCATGGCGATGAGCGGCCACAAATCGCATAAGTCGTTCATGAGATACATCAAAGTTTCAAATGAGCAATTTGCCGATAAAATGGCAAAAATCTGGCAAGAGAGGGAGTTGGCTAGTGTTTAGACAGTTGTAGCAACAGCATGTAATGCTGTTGCTACAACTCATTTTTAAGGGGCTGTATTATCTTTGAAAATATCAATTTACACTAACTTAAAAGACCAATTTAGTGCGGCTTTTTAAATTATTTTTTGGGGAAAATGTTGTCGTGCACACGGTCACTTAACTAAATGAATATCAATTAGTTATATCCATATATTAGCATGGTCCACACTAATCTGATAATAATTCAAGGTAAATTTCATTTATGATGATTTTTGAAAATCAAATGTTAGCTTGTATATCATTAATTTATTAAAATAAGCATTTAAATAGTTCACCAATCTAAGCTTTCTTTATATCCTATATTTGTACATGCATCAAAAGGTAAACATATTAGGGGTTCAAATTAGCAGCATCTCTAATGATGATTTATTGGCAGAATTTAC
>CAISUR010000042.1 GCA_903888655.1 uncultured Bacteroidota bacterium
TAGTGGTTAATCAAACAACACTATTATTTAAACGATCATTTCTACTTAATAAAGGTTTTTATGATAAATCAGATTATGAAAACTTTAGAAGCTTTAGAGAAAAAATTGCAAAAATCGATAATTCGAAAATAGTTCTAACCAAACAATAACCTAAATGAAAAAAATAATCTTAATTTTTGCGGTATTAATTTTAAATAATTATCTGGGATGGTCACAAAAGCACGAACTTGGAAATGTAACAATAGAGGAGCTTAAAGAAAAAGTAAATGCTAAAGACAGTTCAGCTGTAGCAACTGTAATTTTCGAAAAAGGAAGAACAAGTTTTGAATATAAACAAGGGGAGGGTTTTAGCGTTATTACTGAAGTAGAGATTAAAATTAAAATTTATAAAAAAGGAGGATATGAATGGGCAAATGCAGAAGTTCCTTTTTATGTAGGAGGTTCTAATAAAGAATCGGTTTCTTTTTCAAAAGCAGTGACCTATAATCTTGCAAATAATCAAATTGAAAAAACAAAACTTAAAAGTGAGAATGAATTTTCTGAACAAAAAAATAAATTTTGGAGTTACAGAAAAATTGTAATGCCAAACGTAAAAGAAGGTTCGATATTAGAGTATAAATACACCATTAAATCTCCTTTTATTTCTAATTTTCCTAGTTGGAAATTTCAGAAAAGTATTCCAGTAATTTTTTCAGAATATATAACAGATATTCCAGAGTATTTTTTTTATAATGTACACAGAAAGGGTACTTTATATCCGATTGAAACGAAAGAGAGTGTTAGCAAAACAATTAGATTAGATGAAAAAACTTCGCCAAAAGGACTAGTTGGAGGATATGTTCATGATGTGGAAAATATTAATTATTCAGATAACCGAACAATTTATAGATTAGAAAATATTAGTGCGTTAAAAGACGAGTCATTTATCAATAATATTGATAATTACACATCAACTTTAGAGTTTGAGCACTCCGGAACGCAAATGCCTCAAAAAGCTTTTGAATCTTATGCTACAAATTGGGAAGATATTGCAAAAAATATTTATGAGAGCGATGGCTTCGGAAATCAAATCGACAAAACAGGTTACTTTGAAGAAGATTTAAAAACATTGCTTCAAGGATTATCTACCAATGATGAAAAAATAGCAACAATTTTTAATTATGTTCAAACAAGAATGACATGGAATAAATACCACAGTTATACTTGCGATGTAGGAGTCAAAAAGGCTTATCAAGATAAAATAGGAAATTCGGCAGAAATAAATCTTATGTTAGTTTCTATGCTACGTTTTGCTGGGTTAGATGTCAATCCGGTCTTAGTAAGTACTCGTGCCAATGGAGTAGCTTTATATCCGAGTCGACTTGCCTATAATACTGTAATTGCCGGTGCCATGATTGATGGAAAAATTAATTTGTTAGATGCTACAAGTAAATTTTCTTCTCCAACCATGTTGCCTTTGCGAGATTTGAACTGGTTTGGAAGAATAATCAGAAAAGACAAAACTTCCGATATGATAGACTTAATGCCAGATTTTTCTTCTCAAGATGTGGTAAATATGTTAGCAACAATTGATGCTAAAGGTCAAGTTTCTGGAAAAGTGCGTGAGCAATATTTAGATTATAATGCTTTGCGATTTAAAGAAAATTATTCAGGAATATCTAAAGAATCCATAATTGAAAAAAAAGAAAAAAAACAAAGCGGACTTGAAATTTCAGAATATGAATTAAACGATAAAGAATTAGGAGAACCAGTGGTTGAGAAATATGCTTTTAAAGATTCTAATGAAGCCGATATTATTGGTGATAAAATTTACTTTTCTCCTCTATTGCAGTATGCTTTGAAAGAGAATCCATTTAAACAAGAAAAAAGAGAATATCCGATAGATTTTTCATTTCCATCAAAAGACAGATATCTTTTTAATATTACTATTCCTTCTGGTTATCAAGTAGAAAGTTTACCTAAACCAGTTGCTTTAGCAATGGATAAAGGATATGGAAATTTCAGTATAACGATTTCAAATACAGATAATCAAATACAAGTTTCAGTCAGTTTAAGCATAAATACATCAATTATTCCGTCTGAAGATTATGATACTTTAAAAGAATTCTTTAAGAAAGTTATCGAAAAAGAAAACGAAAA